>JBNLCS010000069.1:0-4424 GCA_050303935.1 Bacteroidales bacterium | reverse complement strand
ACGTTAGTTGCAATCTGTGTTTTTCTTTGGACTTTTTATAACAGTTTCAGGTGTGTAAGGCAGATTTTTACTAATATAGAATAAAAAATCAGGTGATACGGATAAAGATACCATAAAAAACGAATAATAAAATCCAGGTAGTTTTTAACCGGAGTTTTATAAATATGCTCTATTCAATTACTAAAACAATTGCTTATGCAAGCTATCCGTATACGATCAAATATACTTTGGTTTTTGGTATTAATTTAAAAGCTTTCTCATTATATCAATATTCCCTTTGTTATATAAATTCTTTCCTTCAGGGGTATACATATATTGTATTTTTTCTTCATACACATCGGTAATTTTACCCCGGACAACTTTCATGGTACTGTTTAACATATGGTTATCCTCGTTAAATCCCTCCGGAAGTATACCAACTGATGCGGGTAGCCAACGTTGAGGGAACATATCCTCAAATTTGTTGCCTGTACGATATAGTTTTAGTTCAGCTTCAAGGAGTTTTATGGCTTCAATTACAGCTTCTTCCGATTTCAAATCACTGAAATTTTCCTTTAATTTTCTTTTTAAAGCTTCCGGGTTGGGATAAAGAAGTGCTGTTGTATACGGATGTTGATTATTATACAACATGCATTGTTCTATTAATTCCGAATTATCTGCAAGCGCTTCTTCAATACCCTCGGGGCTGAATTTCTCACCATCGTCACCAATCAACAGGCTTTTAAACCTTCCCAGCACATATAGAAACCCGTCATTATCCATATACCCCATATCCCCTGTATGCAACCATTCATTTTTAACAGCCTCTTTAGTAGCTTCTTCATTTTTCCAATACCCTGCCATCACATTTTCACCTTTTACAATAATTTCACCTTTTTCCCCGGTTGGCACCTCCTTGCCATCTTCATTACATATTTTCAGGTCCAGGTAATGGACCAGGATACCTGAAGAGCCCATCTTATGTTTGTCCGGGGTATTTGCAGAAATAACCGGTGCGGCCTCGGTTAACCCATACCCCTGAAACATCGGCATGCCAAGGGCATAAAAGAAACGTTGTAATTCAATATCAAGCAGGGCACCCCCGCCAATAAAAAACTTAATTCGACCGCCAAAACCTTCCCGCACCTTTTTAAATATAATTTTGTCAAATAAAAATATGAGGGGTTTATAAAACAATGTTACCCCCCTGCCCTTGCGATAACCATCTCCGTTATAGGCATAAGCAAGTTTTAATCCGAAATTAAACAGTACCCGGATAACGTTACCCTTTTCCCGAATACTTTTTTCTATGTTCTTTCTAAAATTTTTTGCCAATGCAGGCACGCTCATTAAAAAATGGGGCTTTATCTCTTTAATGTTTATTGGGATATTCCTTCTTGTTTCGTTCATCGTTTTACCAGCATGGACAGACGCAAAGCTGGCCCCCAGTTTCATGATAGTATACACACCGGCAGTATGGGCAAATGCATGGTCCCAGGGCAAAATTAGCAACGTGGTATACGATGGTGGTATCCTGATGATACTCATGGATTGCTCAACATTGGCCGTATAATTACGATGCGTTAAAATGATACCTTTTGGATCAGCAGTAGTACCAGATGTGTAACAAATATTGGCATAATCATTTCCTTCAATGCCATGCCAGCGTATTTCAAGGTCACCAGGATTGTTTGCCATAAACCCCTCACCTGATTTTAAAACATCATTATACAAAATTTCTTTTTTTTCAAGACGATCATCTGTCTCAAACAAGATCACTTTTTCCAGTTCAGGCAATTCATTTTGCAATTCTTTTAATTTACCGGCATGCCTACCCGACACAACGATCATTTTAGCGCCTGAATGTTTTAACCTGAATGCCAGTTCCTCCTTTTCATTTAACAATACCGACAATGGAATATTTATGGCCCCGGTATATAAAATACCAAGTTCAGCAATCACCCAGTTGTTTCTTCCTTCGGACAACAGTGCAATGCGGTCACCCTTTTCAACCCCCATTGAAATTAACCCGGCTGCAAATTTATACACCTGTGCCCTAACCTGCTCATATGTAATCCCCTTATATTCACCATCTGTTTTTTCATATAGGTAGTAGTTGTTGGCGTATTGCATTACGCTGTCTTCAAAAAGTTGAACAATGGTATCCATTCGTTGTAGCTTATAGTTTTCTTTTGGCAATAATAAGAATTTTTCTTTATCACAGAAAACAGTGAATTATTCAATGTGTTCAAATGTAGTTACATTGAACCTTGAATGTAGCTATATTTTACCCTGTATGTAGTTACATTATCCCCCTTATGTAACTACGCAGTAACAAAAAAGGTAGCTTGATTAAAGCCCGAATTTAGCTACATGTTTAGAAAGCTGATATTTTTTATTTGGATGACTAACCTAAAATACTTCAAAACCATTAATGTGAAACGTAAAAAACTACCCAAACGCACCAACTTTTTTTAGAAACTTTTTAACCTCCTGGTTAAAGGCATCAGGTTTTTCAGCAGGCAATGCATGCCTGGTGTTTTCTATTACAACCAATTCGCCACGCAACAACTTATTTTTGTAATATTTTTTCTGTTCTATTGATATATAATCAAACTCAGCAGAAAGAAGCAATATTGGTATATCCATGTTTTTCACCTGTTCAATGGCCGACCAGTTCATCAGGGACAGTGCTGATTTAAGATATGCATTTTTATCATTTTTAGACCATTCCTCAATGAATTGTTTCCGTAACATTCTTTTGTCATCGCCCGGGAATAAATTTTTACTTAATATACGTCCGATATTTTTAACACCCAGTAACCAAGTAAGCGCCAACCTAATGTAAATACGAAACAATATATAGGGTTTTGTTATTTTCACTTCAGGTATACCATTAACTATAACCAGTGACTTAACCAGTTGTTGTCTTTTCACAGCCATCTCAAATGCAACCAGGCTACCCAATGAAATCCCGACTATGTGCAGGCTCTGAATATTCAAATCATCGATAATAGCAAGACAATCCTGTGCAAATAAGGAAACCGAGTATTTACCTTTGGGTTTATCAGATTTTCCATGTCCACGGAGATCCACTAAGATCACCTTACAAAATTTTGAAAAATAATCAGTCTGAAATTTCCATCCTTCTGTGGAGGAACCCAACCCGTGAATAAACATCACTGGTTCTCCTTTCCCTACAATATCGTAATAAATATTTGTATCATCACTTTTTACATATGGCATAACTCAATCTTCTCACTTCTATTTAAACTAAAATACTATTTACACAAATAACAAATAAAATCCAACAATAGCACCTGCAATTGAAATACCCAAATAGCAATATTTTAAATAAAATCCAGAATTTTTGCCAGCCATAAGGTTGTTGAGATTTATAAATATACCAGGTATATCTGTCATTTTTTCTTCAAGTTTAGCACCCGTATCAAAAATAGTCCTTAAAATTTCATTATTCCTGGTTTCCAATTTAAGAAATATTAATGAAATAACAGAGATTAAAAAGAAAGGCACATACTTAAACTCCAATATATAATCAGGAATTATATTATCCGGCATAAATGAATACCCGCTCGCGGTTAACAGGGCCCCCAAAACGATGATATAGCGTGAGATCGATTTATATCTCCAATCAACTAAAAAACGCATGTTTTCAGAAATTTCCTGATACATTGCCCGTAAATTTTCAATGTTATTCATAGGTTTTAATTTTTATTGAGTTACTAAAAATGTATATCAGAGAACCTTTTACTATTATAAACATCATTGATTATCATTTTCTGCATTGCCTGAGCGGTAGACATTACAGAGTCTTCAAATACATCCTGCACCAACCAGTCAATTAAATAACCATAGGTATTAACAAATCCATAATATTCAACTTTTATTTTCTTATCCTGTGTAAGTTCAAAATACCAATCTGTTTTAAAATCGGTAAGCATATTGTTATTATCCTGTTTTTCTTCCTCAGTAAGTTTTTTTGGCCGCATTTTGTAGTGAACGTTAGTGGTATCCTCATTTACAGTAAGTGTTACCTGTGCATATCCGTATTTTTTTATAAACGCAACATGCACAAAAAACTTATAAGACCAATTGTATGGTCCATTCTCTTTAATTAATTCTGCTTTATCAATATTTGAAATCCAATTTGGATATTGTTCAAAATGTTTTAACAAAGCAACCGGTGCAACAATATTTCCGGTTTCAAGATAAAATACGGCTTTGTACCCCTGTTCCCCTTTCACAAGTTTTTTAGAAATAAAAAGTTCAACCCCGTTTGATTCTGTTACCTTATCCCAAGCCTCATGATCATTTCCCAGACAAAGTAATGGAACTACACAGGAAAGTACGAATAATTTTAATACGTGCCCGGAAATTTCTTTCATACTAATCACATTGTTTTATTGGCGAATAATTACAAACCG
>JBNLCS010000068.1:0-3015 GCA_050303935.1 Bacteroidales bacterium | reverse complement strand
ACTTTTACTGAAACCGATTCATAATTGTCTGCTTCAACAATAATTTCATACTCTTTATAGTACTCAGGAAATTGGTTGGCATTCAAATAAAAACCATCCTTCATTTCGTCAAGATTACATACAAGCACGCCATTATCATATACGCTAACATCAGCATTTTCTATTACATTCAATTGCTCCTTTTCCAGTGCCCCAACCGAACTAATTACCTGAACCTTAAAAACTGAATCAGGGTCAAGTATCCCATTTACAACAATCTTTGCCGTGCTATCTTTTAAATCAAAATCATCTACAGGTTTTATACAACTGGTTACTATGATTAGAAGACTTGTTAACAACGTTAATTTATATGTGAAGTATTTTCTCATTTTTTTTTACAATTAAAATTTAATGGTATATCTGAAATATGGCATGACGGGGAAAAAAGATATTTGCTTCAATTTTTTCTGGGGTGGTAAAGGATCACCGTTCCGGTTCCAATAATATTCATAATCTTTAAATACATAAAAAGCATTATTTCTGCTGTATGCATTGTAAACACCCCAACTTACTGTCCTGGTCCCTCTTTTTTTCTCCCTGGTAAAATTAAATGCAACATCCAGTCTATGATAATCAGGCAAACGATAGTTATTTCTGGTTTCATTATATTCAAGGAAGGCATTTTCGGAATAATCTTCCCAGGGAGGTACGTTATCTTTAAATAGCATTGGTAATACGGAAGTAAACATCTGGTCGCCAAAAGTAAAAGGATAACCAGAACCATATACCCAGGTTGCCCCCAAATTAAACCTTTTAGAAAAATTATGGGTTACAGCAATGGTAAAATCATGTCTTCGGTCATATTTAAAGGGAAAAGGTTTTCCAAAACTAATGTTTTGAAACTCCCTATCAGCCCAGGCTAACGTATAACCAATCCAACCAAGGGTTTTTCCCTCAAGGCGTTGCAACAATATTTCAAATCCTTTGCTTGTACCCCGTCCGGATTCAATATTTCCTTCCCACCCACCTTCAAAATCGAAATAGGTTGCCCCTTCTTTATACTCAATTACCCTTTTAAGTTGCTTATAGTAATATTCACCAGTTAATTGAAAACCATGATTTAAGTTCAAAGCAAAGCCACCAGCAACCTGCCAGCTACTCATCGGTTTAATTGAATCCGTTACGGGCATCCAAAGATCTGTAGGTAAGCTCATACTTGAATTAGCCAACAAATGAACATATTGTTGCATATAAGAATATGCCCCCTTTATCGATAATTTGTCAGTAAGCAGAAACCGTGCAGAAATTCTTGGTTCGAGGGAGTAATAAGTGCTTGATTTAACATTAAACATCGATGCCCTCGCCCCAATATTGGCTTTTAGTTGCTTACCTATTTTTATTTCATCTTCAATGTAAACTGCTGTTTCATGTGCAGGTATGTTTTTGTTACCATATGTTGTATCTATGGGTTGCTCCAGGAAATCTTCTTCGGCCCGTTGTACACTTACACCTGGCCTAAAAAGATGGTGCGTATAATTCGTTCCAAAACGTATATAGTGATTTGGACCGGGTATAAAATCGAAATCCGCTTTAGCGGAAATATCTTCAATACCTGAGTAATAGGCAAAATAATAGTATGATTTATCTGTTTCAGGGCCACTGCCATCATCATATTTTTCCAGATATGTGAATTCATCGGAAATTTCCATTCGATATCTGCTAAATGTACCTGTAACATTGCAAAACATACGATTTGAGAGAATATAATTCCATCGTAATGCCGAAGTTATATTTCCCCACCAAAACTCCATATTCGAGTTATCTTCGTAATAATTGGACCCTCCCCCATATTTATCTTTAAACTTGGAATATGCTTTATCTTTTCCGGCATATACACTTAAATATAACCGGCTTTTATCAGAGAATTTATAATTTGCTTTTGCATTTAAATCGTGAAAGAAATAACCTGCTAATACGTCAAAATCTTCACCTTGGGTTTTACTAACAATTTTTTGAATTGGCCAGGTTAAAGCATCAATATAAGTTCTTCGTAATGAAACTATAAACGAAGATTTATCTTTAATGATGGGGCCTTCAACCGTAGCTTTTGACGCTATCAATCCAATGGAACCGGTACCTTTAAATTCTTTCATATTCCCTTCTTTCATTTTTATATCAAGTACCGATGATAAACGGCCTCCATATCTGGCAGGAAACCCTCCTTTATATAAACTAAAATTTTGAACCGCATCGTCATTAAAAACTGAGAAAAAACCAAAAAGGTGGCTCACATTATAAACAGGGACACCATCCAGCAAAATGAGGTTTTCCGAAGGCCCTCCCCCCCGCACATAAAGTCCGCTTAAACCTTCTGTCCCACTTTGTACACCAGGTAATAGCTGAATGGTTTTTATAATATCTACTTCACCAAACATAACCGGAAGTTGTTTTGTCTGCTTTAGCGGAATTTCAATCATGCTCATTTGCGAACTCCGGACAGTAGCATCAGGGCCTTTGTCGGTAACTGTTACTTCTTCTATTGTTAAATCCTGCTCAAGCTTAACATTTAAAACTGTATCGGCTGTAAGGTCTAACTTGATCATCTTGGTTTCATAACCTACATACGAAAACACTATTGTATGCGCACCATAAGGCAATTTTAGGCTATAAAATCCATAATAGTTAGAAACTGTTCCTGTTAACGTGGAAAATTCATACACATTAGCTGATACCAGGTTTTCACCACTCCCTGAATCACTTAGTGTTCCGCTAATTGTGAATTGCTGAGAATAAATGAATGTATAAATTAACCACAACATCAATACTATAGGTAATCTAGTCATAAAATGATTTTATTTAAGGTTTGTTGCATTGTTATTTTTAATATTATGTCTTCTTTCAGAGGTATAGCTATACCTCATAAATGGTAGAATAAACCATTTGTCATGGTTTATTAACTTGGATTTTCATCAAATATTATACCAACAATAAAATTATTTAATAAGAATAACACTACCCTCCCTTTCCACCTCAAAT
>JBNLCS010000067.1:0-6220 GCA_050303935.1 Bacteroidales bacterium | reverse complement strand
ATACAAAATCATCACCCGATGCCTTCATTTCAGTATCAATTGCACGGGCCACAATATCCCTGGGTGCCAATGAAGCCCTTTTGTCATATTTGGGCATAAATTCCTCTCCTTTATGATTCTTTATCACTGCACCATGCCCCCTGAGAGCTTCAGTAATCAAAAATGAAGGTCTCTCTCCGGGATTGTGTAATGACGTTGGGTGAAACTGCACAAATTCCATGTTCTCCACAATACCCTTTGCCCTGTACACCAAAGCAATTCCGTCACCAGTGGCTATTGGCGGATTGGTAGTTACATGATAAAGATTGCCAATACCTCCAGTGGCTATCATGGTAACCTTTGAAAGAATTGTGATTACGTTCCGATCAACCAGGTTAAAAGCATAAGCTCCATAACACTGGGTATCGGTATGAAATCGTTTTACCAATATCCCTTTGTGGTGTTGGGTAAGCAAATCCACAGCAAAATGATGCTCAAGAATAGTAATATTGGGATGCTCTTTTGCTGCTTTGCTCAATGCACGTTGAATCTCACTACCTGTTTTGTCTTTATGGTGGAGTATCCGGTGCTCAGAATGTCCTCCCTCCCTGGCAAGATCAAACCGGCCACTTTCATCTTTATCAAATTTAGTCCCCCATTCAATTAGTTCCTTAATTTGTCCCGGGGCTTCTTTAACAACCATGCGAACCACCTCTTCATTACATAAGCCATCACCTGCTACAAGGGTATCGCTAACATGTTTCTCATATGTATCGCTATTGTCTGTAACAGCGGCAATTCCCCCTTGGGCATAGCTTGTGTTCGTTTCCTCAAGGGTTGTTTTGGTTAACACAACTACCTTCCCTTTATCAGCAACCTTTAAAGCGAAGCTCAAACCGGCCAGTCCTGAACCTATAACTAAAAAATCCGTTTCAACACGCATAGTTTTAATCAAATTTTGAATTCCTTTTCCTCACCATGGAACCTAATCTAAATAGCTAATTTTACATCTTTTTATTTACTGAAATGAATAAATTTTGGAAAATTGCCCAATGCTCTTAATGCCTGTTTTTCCCTAAAAATCCTTTCTTAATTTCATTTCTGTTAGATGAACCTGCCAAACTTAAATTAATCCACCGTTTTTGAACGTGAACTCATTGCTTAATACACCCTCAAAATTATTAAACTATTTGATAGCTTCATAATTTTTAATCACTATAAAACCTGCATTGTTTTAAAACTATATGTCGTTTTAGCATAAAAGGAGGTTCAGTACTCTTTTTGAAAATAACTTTGAACTCAATATCAAGAGGATCAAAATAACCAAGACTATTGTAATGTTCCTGTATGGCCCAGCAGTAGATTGCAAGTTTGTCGAGTTCTTCCCTTGTTAAAACTTTTGAAGTACGGCCAGGTACCGTGGAAAGATTGATATAATCTACAGCATTATCGAAATTAATATACAACACCTGTTCAGGTAAATATCCTTCTTCAGGGTTCACCACACTAATCTCATCAAACTGGCTATTTATTGTTAAACCTTGAAGATTTGGGTTATAGAGGTTTTTTGTTATCACAACCCCATTGGCTACTTCATCAGGAAATGATTGATGTACAAGTATTCCCATGGCAACAGTTTGTTGAACAATTTTAAAATATTCCCGCTCTTCAAATGCACTGAAGTTCCATAGGCTTGCCCAAACTTTTTTCACAGCTTCATCTATGGGTTTATCAGGATCATTTAAATCACCTGTTTTACTATCATAGAGCCCAGCACCGTTGAAACCTTTAATATCTTCAGCATTGGTTGAAGAACGGAACCTGAAATTGCTGAAATTATATGTTTGTAATTTATTAATTAACAAGTTGTAAAAAGCAGGATCTAATGGGGAATCTTTAATTTTATTTCTTAGGGTTTGAAGATATTGTTTACGAACCACAACATTATTTACAAAATCAGCATCGTTCAGCATTTTAATTATAAAGGTATCTATACCGTTTTTTATTAAATGTTGTTGATAAAAATGAAAAGGTATGGCAAAACCTCCATCAGGTAAAGGGACTTCACCCAGTATAGAAGTAACATGGGTAAGCTCGCCAAAATTTGCTGCCTTTCCTCCACAAAAATTCACATCATTAATCCGTATTTTGTCTATATCAATTATTGAATCAACACTGTAATCCGGGGAAAGAAAAGTCTCCTTGGTATCCTCTTTAATCTTCCAATACAATTCTGCTTCTTCAATATTCGCCTTTTCAATAGTATATTCAAGATAGCCAACTTTCAGATGTACTAATTGTTCGTTTAATCCTATGAGTTTTTCATCGGTCCATCCATTCCTTAATGCCATATTGGGTGTGCCACGATTATGGCTTAAAACATTTATATGGCTTAAGACCGGCTGAAATTCAGTTGTAATTATCCCTGCTACAACAGGCAGGTCCAACGGGATTCCATTAATAAACAAAATATCGTGTTTGCTAATATATATATCTTCAATAATTTCCAAAGGTACTTTTTTAAGATACCAATAAGATTCTTCAGGATTAAGGCACTGGTAATTTTGTCCGGCAAAAAGCTGATCAAGTGACATTACTGGTACCGAAGTGCATTTTTCCCTTTGTTCTGCATTAGGTATTAGATATAGATCGTCATCAAAGTAGGTTGTGGAAATTACTTTATTGAACACTTTTTTAATATCTTCACAGCTTATGTCATCGCTTGCAAAAAACTGAAGCATATATTTTTCAGAAGATGAAAAGTAATCAATCGAACCAAGGAAATATGTCCGGTTTGGATGATAACTATACTGTTCCTCATTGAAAAAATAGAGCCCTTTACCATAGTCCAAATATTCAGCACAAAAAAGATAATGTGATGTGTGTTTTTTTGTGTTCAAATAATATATTTTATCTTCCTGGATAACATATACAAATTTCACTGAAGAAACACCTGAAAATGTTGAGTTCAGGGGATTGCCAGCCAAGGATTTATATTTTGTCTGATCCTCGATTTTAAAGGAATAATCGGTAACATAATCAATATCTCTTGGTACGAGTTTTAAATCAATTTTCTCCCCAATTTTTACCGTGATCTCTTCACTTTCATAGCCCTCTTTTTCTATTTGCAAGTCGAGGTATATATCACTGATAAATTCTTCCTGATTAAACAATATGGTGCCTTCATTTTTAACAATTTTTATTTTATAGGTTAAACCATTTGTTTCGATTAGTACAATATAGATTCCCGATCGGTTATTACTCAAATCATAAGAAAAATTATTGTTTATATCCGAATAAAGCATTGAGCCATTAATATCAAATAACTTTACCTCACTGGTTTCCCACATTTTTATAATTAGCAAATTTCCATTTACACTTGGTTGAGGAAGGTTCTGATAATAACCTGCTGTATAAATCTGATCTTCCCTGAACCTGAAATAACCATCCTGATCACTTTCAGTATAAATAAAACTTCCCTTAATAGTGATCTTGGCACCTGATATTGGTGTATTGTCCGTTTCGTGGGTAAGGGTGCCTTCAACGGTTGCTGCTAAAATAGAAGTGTTAGAAGAACAGATGTTTATAATCAAAAAAATGATAATTATATTGTATTTCGGTTTTTCCATTTAATAATAAAGATGATACATAATTAAATTAAGTTGCCTGAAAATGTAAATATCGGTAATTTTCAACACAATTTGAATTTTAATATTTCTTATTAACAATGCATTACGGCTGCAAAAACTATACGAGCTATTTTATTGCTGTTTTCAATAAATAAGGTTAACCTTTATTCTCAAATAGCACCATCAAAATAATATTAATTGTTTAATTTAATATTCATCCTTTGAACATTTCAGGTCTATTGCAGGTTTATAAATAAAATAGTGTAACCTTAAATTAAAAATCATGAAGCTGGGAGCATTTTCTATTAGCCTTAATGTTAAGGATATCAAAACATCAAAAACGTTTTATGAAAGCCTGGGTTTTACAGTTTTTGGAGGTGATATTAATCAGAATTACCTGATTATGAAAAATGGCAATGCCTTAATTGGACTTTTCCAGGGAATGTTTGAGAATAATATTTTAACGTTTAACCCTGGATGGGATGAAAACGCTAACAAACTGGAAAGCTTTGATGATGTACGGTTAATTCAACAACATCTAAAGAAAGAAGGCATTAAACTGGAAAGCGAAGCTGATGAAAACACCGATGGCCCGGCACACATAACATTATTGGATCCTGATGGCAATGCTATCCTTATAGATCAGCATGTTTAAAAGAAATAGTAAACCGCTGGGTCATCAACCCTCTGCAAGCAATTGTTTTACCAACTGGGCAACCATTTTATTATCTGCTTTTCCGGCCAGCTTTTTTGTGACAACCCCCATAACTTTACCCATATCAGATGGTGATGAAGCTCCAGTTTCTGTTATTATTCCTGCTATGATCTCTTTAATTTCATTTTCAGAGAGCATATCCGGTAAATAAACCTCCAGAAAGCCAACTTCTGCTATTTCTTTATCATACAAATCATTCCTGTTTTGTTGTTTATATATTTCAGCAGATTCCTTTCGTTGTTTAACAAGCTTCTGAATTATTTTAACAGCATCATTATCAGCCAATTCTTCTTTAGCCCCTTTCTCAGTTTGTGCAAGTAAAAAAGCAGATTTTGCAGCCCGTAAGGCTTCCAACTTATCTTTTTCTTTTGCTAACATGGCCTTTTTTATATCTTCCTGAATTTGAGTAAATAGTGACATATTTAAATATGGTTTAGCGTTTTTATTGAAAATAAGGTTAAAGATAAAAAGGCTATAAATAAATTACACATATTTCTTTAATATATTTATTTTAATCGTAAAAATTAGTGCATTTTATTTTGCTATTTTTATAGAATAGCTTTTATAAAATTATATTTTTCATGAAAACCAGACCTTTCTTTATTCAATACAAACAAAACATTGAACAACTGCTATCAAGTAAAAACATCTCACTTATTTACCGGGTGCGAAGGGAGTTATTGGATGAAAAAGAAGCGGATCTTTTCAGTCTGCACAATGAAATTGAAAAGAGTAAACCTGTGAAAAAAATATTTGCTAAGATGCACCCGGAAGGTTATTGGTTACAAAAAAAGGGTACATCGGGTAAATTATTAGGTGATGGCGTTGAATATACAAATTTTGCTACCACTCATTTTTGTTTGTGTTACCTGTCCGAACTAGGTATGGACCGAAGTAACGCACTCGTTGAAAAAGCGAGTGAACGGTATTTAAATTTGCAACAAACCGATGGAGATTGGTATGGGCACATGTCTTGTTTAAACGGTTATAACATATATACATTTATCAAACTAGGATACGGACAGGATGATAGGATTTTGAAAAACATAGACCTAATGCTGGATACCCTTCGATTCGATGGTGGATATTTATGTGATATGCATGAAAAATATGGTAAGAAAAAGAAAAGTTGTATCCGTGGGTCAGCAAAGATGTTGCTGGCAATTAGCCTGCTGCCGGAATTGTATAATCATCCGAGGGTCCAGCAATTGGTCACCTATTTTTTAAACAGGGGGGGCATTTATAAATCAACCGACCTTAACCAACCGGCAACAAGGGATATGGGCATTTTTTCGTTTCCATTCACATGGGGCACAAACTCTTGGGAAATACTTCTTGCCCTTTCCAAAATGGGCTATGGAAACGATAAAAGGTTAAAAGGAGCCTGGAACTACATAAAAGAAAAAACCAATGATTTTAGCAAGTTTATCCTTGAGGGTAGTCCGTCCAAAACACCTTATAAATTTGGAAAAAAAGGTGAGAATAATGAGTGGATAAATTTTTATGTGTTGTTGGCGCTAAAGTATAAAACAGAAAAGGGAACCTAACAGAGTTTCCTTGCCCGATATAATATAACTAACCACCCCGAAGGGAATATTTTATTATTTTATCCACATTTTGAATGACCACAGTCGTGACATATTAAACAACCTTCCTGATACGTTAAATTATTAGATGAGCACTCTGAACATTTCATCCCTGTTTTAGCTTTTGTGCCATCAGGTATATATTTTTTAAGCGCTCTTTCAACCCCAACTTTCCAAGTGTTTATAGTATCGCTATCAAGGTGTAATGAAGAAACAAGGTTTACCACATCAGGAATTGGCATACCATGTCGCAATACACCGGATATCAACTTGGCATAGTTCCAGAATTCTTTATCAAACATATGTGAAAG
>JBNLCS010000066.1:0-4990 GCA_050303935.1 Bacteroidales bacterium | reverse complement strand
GCTGCAACCAAACAACAGCTCTCCATTCTTGCCCTTTTCGCAACAACTTTCACTAAAGTTATTGTCCTGTAAACCGTCGGTTTTATCGTAGTTCCTGAAAGTTTCTTTTTGCGGGTCAAAACACGACAATCCGTTTAAAGTACTTATCCACAGCATGCCGGCATCATCCTCTAAAATACCCTCGACGAAATTGTCGGATAACCCATCTGTTTCAGTATAATGTTTAAATGTACAATCTTCTTTATTAAAGCGGTACAATCCGTCAGTAAGCCCTAACCACAAGGTTCCGCAGCGGCTTTCATAAATGGTGATAAAATCCCCGCCTTTTAATGAATTAGAAGCAGGGCTCAAATCGTAGTTCACAAAGGTTTCATTAACTGCATCAAACCGGCTTAACACTGCATCTGTAGTTCCTATCCAAAAAATACCGGCGTGGTCCTGATGGATATAAAGGACCATCTCCCCCCCAAGACTATTGGGGTTATCTGGGTTGTGTAGGTAATTTGTAAACTGCTCCGTTTCGGGGTTAAATCGGCTAAGTCCCCCGGATTGTCCTATCCATAAGTTCCGGTTTTTATCTTCCAGTATGCAATAAACCTTATCTGACATCAGACTGTTAGTATTACCTTGTTGTGGAAGGTATTGTTTAAACAGTCCGGTGTGTTCATTGAACTGTGTTAGTCCAGATTCCCACCCCCCCAGCCAGAGATAACCAATGCTATCTCTATATATACACCTGATAGTAGCACCCTTACCAAGCGAGTATTTGTTGCCAGGTTTTTGGGTGAAATGCATGGTTTTACCACTTTTTCTATCAAATCTGCTCAATGCAAGAGGTGCGTAACCTAACCACAATATTCCATCATCGTTTGCATGTACTGCAGTTACCTTGCCTGGCAATAAACTATTGGTATTGCCAGGTTCATGCCTGTAAAAATTAAATTGTTCCTTTTGAAAATTAACAATGTTAATCCCCCCTTTTTCTGTTCCTAACCACAATAAACCGGCCTTGTCCCTGTAAATTGAAGATACATAATTATCATTGAGCCCGTCAGGATTTGTTTCATCTTGTTGAAAGATATAGTTAAACTGTTCTGTTTGCTTGTTAAAATAACAGAGCCCCTTTTTTGAAGGTATCCAAAATCCTTGTTTCCCGTCATCAAGCAGGTTGCAACTCCACAACCCGATAGCATCACACGGATATTTAGTTAGTTGTTCTGTGGCAGGATTGTATTTTATCAGCGCGGCCGGTTTCCAGGCCAATATCCAGAAAATGCCTTCCTTGTCTTCATAGATATAATCTGCTGATATAATATTTATTGTAGCGAGTGGACGCTTAATTACTCCTGTTCGAGGGTTTAGTTGAAATAGTCCCTGATCACTGGTAAACCATATGTTCTTCCGGCTATCCTCAATTATTTTAGTAACCCTGAAAATAGGCCGCCCATCAATGTCTTTAGCGAACCGGGTAAAGGTTTTAGTTGCCGGGTCAAATTTATTCAGCCCATTTCTGGTAGTACCAAACCAGAAATTACCATAACTGTCCTGGAGTAAGCACTCAACTATGTTGTCACTGATACTGTTGGGGTTGTCAGGATTGTGCTGGTAGCGGGTAACATGTCCGGTAACAGGATCTAGTTTGTTGACCCCGCCTGTGGTTATGGCGAGCCACAAATTACCCTGATTATCTTCAATCAGATCCGTAATAAAATTATTACTAATAGTGGCAGTATCCTGGGGTTTGTTTTTATATACAACAAAGGTGTACCCATCGTACCTGTTAAGCCCATCCTGGGTAGCAAACCACATAAACCCGCGATGGTCCTGTAGAATTTCAAAAATATGATTGTGAGACAGGCCATCATCGATAGTAAGATGATCAATACGCAAGTTGTTTTTCTGTGCATTTGAATTGCAAGGAAACAAAAAGTACACGAGTGTAAAAATCAATATTTTATGAACTAATGTCATGCAGTTAAGTTCGTATTTTTAAGGAATCGTAAAATAGAATGTAGCTCCTTTTTCCACTTCTCCCTCAGCCCATCCCCTTCCACCATGCCGATGAATAATGCGCTGCACGGTTGCCTAACCAACACCTGGTCCTTCAAATTCATCAATCGGAAAATTAGCAGATAATTTCACCCTGTTTTAATCCGGCTTTTAAATATTCAGTAACAATTTTTTGCCTTTGTTCTTCATTTTTATGTTTAGGACAAACGTGACATGATTCAGGGAGATGCCCATTCGTAAATCCCATTTGGATAGATTTTTTGGTGATTTTCATGTTTACCTCCTTTTTTTGCTATTTAGGATAATTTACAAAAATTTTAATTATGATTTTAATTGTTTATACCATTTTTTTTGGGTATCGTAAAATAAAACGTTGCCCCTTTTTCAATTTCCCCTTCAGCCCATACTTTACCACCATGCCGGTGTATAATGCGTTGTACAGTTGCCAAACCAATACCTGTTCCTTCAAATTCATCAGTCGTATGTAAGCGTTGAAACGCTCCAAATAACTTATTTGCATATTTCATATCAAAACCTGCCCCGTTATCGCGAATAAAATACACTGGTTTGTCAGCTTTTAGAAACATTCCAAATTCAATCTTTGCAGTCGCTTGTTTTGAGCTAAATTTGTAGGCATTCCCTAAAAGGTTCTCCAGTGCAATTCGCAATAGTCTTCCATCTGCATTAGCAACCAGATTATCCTGAATATTAAATTTAACTTCGCGTTTAGGATCAGAATCATGTAGTTCATTTGCAATTTCATTTGCAATGTTACTAAGGTCTACTTGTTGGATATTCATTTCACCACGGTTTATTCTTGATAAGTTCAACAAATCATCAATAAGCAGGGCCATACGTTGGGAGGCATTTCGAACACGTTGAAGATAATCTTGTCCCAAGGCATCAATTTTATCGTGGTACTCTTCAAGCAATACCTGGCTAAATCCATCAATACCCCGCAATGGCGCACGTAAATCATGAGAAACAGAATAGGCAAATACCTCTAATTCTTTGTTTGTTGCCTCTAATTGAGCAGTGCGTTCAGCAACCCGCCTTTCAAGTTCCTGATTTAATAGTTGAATCTCTTTTTCTGACTTTTTACGATCGGTAATATCGCGCGATATACCAACAATGCGGTGAATCTTGCCAGTCACATCGCGGGTAGGTATAAGAATAGAATGGAAATAACGTTTACCTGCTGGTAGATCTAATTCTACTTCTTCTTCTATAGGATGACCGGCTTCAACACAATGCAGATACTTAGCATTAACAATAGTTGCTACTTCAGGTGGAACAATTTCTTCCTGGATTTTTCCAACTGAGAAAGTATGAGGAACACCGGTTATTTTTTCGAGTGCCGGATTTACTTCAATAGTACGGAAGTGCCCATCATCGGTAACCTCAAGAAGGTATAACCCGTCAAGTACATTGTCGAATATCTCACGGTATCTCCACTCACTTTCTTTTAAAGCTTCCTCTGCCAGTTTGCGTTCAGTGATCTCCTGAACTGTTCCTGTGGAACAAACAGGTTTATCTCCTTCAAAGTAGGTTTCGCATTGCTCATAGACATATTTTATCCGCCCGTCGGAAAAAAGAAGACGATGCTCTATAGAATAGGGGCTCTTTGTTTTAAGGGAGTTTGTATAAGCAACATTTACAGCTTCACGGTCATCAGGATGGATAGCATCAAGAAAAGCTTCATAAGTAGCACCAAATTTTTGAGGATCAATTTCAAACATTCGATAAATTTCATCCGTCCAACTCAGTTTGTCATGTACCAAATCAAGTTCCCAACTGCCAATATGGGCTAACCTTTGTGCTTCATTCAACCTTCGTGCAGTATCCTTCAATTTTTCATCTGCTTGTTTCCGATCTGTTATATCCCTTGCTAAAGCGAGGTGGTAACCCTGACCGTTGTATTCAAAAAAATTCGCACTAATTTCAACAGGGTAGATGCAACCGTCATTTTTTTTGTGGCGGCTTTCAAAAATCAGGGAACTGTGTTTTTTGGTTTCATTCCAATGTTCAGGCCAACGTTTTAAAGGAAAATCAGGGTTAATATCAGCCACATTCATCGTAAGTAATTTTTCACGACTGTAACCCAGAACATGGCAACTTTCATCATTTACATAATCAAAACAAGCTTTTTCATTTATTAAATACACCTCTTCGTATACATTATTTAATGCAAAATTAAGTAGTTTGAGTTTTTGATCGACCTCCTGTTGTTCAGTAACATCCCGGCCAAAAGCCAGTGCACCAATAATATTGCCTTCTATGTCATACTCTGCTGCTAGTCGAACTGTATGAGTTAGGAATCCTCCAGAACCATTTGGGATGTGCATTTCAACATCAGTAGTGCCGTTGCCTGATAATACTGACTTTAGCGCTGTTTCGAAGTTGATTATTTCTCCCCTTCCTCCATCGTATAAACCATTAGGGTTGCTTTCCAGGGGTGTCTTGCCCGTGTAAATTGATTCGTCATATCCATCAATGGTTTGCGGCTGGGAGTTGGCATAAATCATTTGGCAATCCTTATTATAACGCATGATATTGTCAGGCGAGTTTTCAGCCAAACTTCGAAACTTCTGTTCCTGTTTCCTGATAGCTTCTACAGCCTGTTTTCGCTCAGTAATATCAACTAACGAAACCAGGATTTTGGAAAGTGTATCCTCATATCCCGGGCAAACGGAGAAATATACTGTTACTTCCCGTGATTTGCCATTTAGGGTTTTAACCACAGTATCACTTGCCATCTCTGTCCCCCCATTCCAAATACATACAAGTTCTTTACCAAAAGTTTCAAATGACTTTTCTGTAAATGTATGGACAAGGTTTGTCATCAAATCTTTTTTAGTTGATGCTTCGTGCAACACAAGAGCCGACTGGTTTACATCAACAATTTTAACCAATTCGGCACATTTGTGAACTGTTTCGGGATATTGGCTAAAATATGCTTCGATGTCATTAACCCCTTTTG
>JBNLCS010000065.1:0-3674 GCA_050303935.1 Bacteroidales bacterium | reverse complement strand
TACCCTGTGTATTTATCATTATTTTAGTAAATACACTATAACTTTTTGAGGAATATTTAAAAATAAATGCCCCAATAACCAAAAAGATAAATAATGAAATTCCGAATAAATACCAATAACTTACAAATATCTTGATATAATACATTATATCAACCTGTTGTTGTTTTGCTTTATTGTCCATAAATTATATTTCGAAATTAAACAATGAGATTATTGAGTTGGTTCATTTGTCAGGCCATCAATTAGCGTATATACAACAAATGTAGATGAAATTAACCCGATAAAAGAGTTTACCGAGAAAGTCTGCATCCCAAATTTTTTCCTTCCTAATGGTTCAACGTATATAATATCATCTGATTGTAAATAAAAATATGGTGAGAAAAATATATCATCACTTGTAAGGTCAACATACTTTTTTTGAATTTGTGTGCCATCTTTTCTAACCACTAAAACATTTTTTCGATTACCAAAACTTGCAATATCTCCAGCATTTGCCAATGCCTGAAAAATATTCACTGACCCTCTGTTTACTACATACTCTCCCGGAGCATTTACTTCACCTAAAATGGTGAACTTTTTGTTTACAATTTTTATTGAAACAGCAGGGGCATAAATGTATTCTGATAATTTTTCTTCCAATGTATCTGCCAATTGAAAAGTAGTCAAGCCATCAACTCTAATCATCTTAATATAAGGTAAACGAATATATCCTTCATCATTTACCCTATAGCTTTGAATGTTTATGTCATTGTTCGTTGATGTTTGGTTAAAGTTATTTGGTTCGTCATTACCGCTTGTTACGGTAATATACAGATGGTCACCTTTGTTTAAGTATGTTTTTGATTCATTCGTTAAATTATAATTTTGTTCCGGAATATCTTTTTTTGACTTATCCAAAGAATTTTTAAAATAAGCATGTTTTTTAGTCGGGGCACATGAATTAAATAATAATGCAACGGGTATTAATATTTTTAAAATATTTTTTATCATATTTTTCAAATTTAGCTTCATTTAAATCAGTCAAAGTTATAACAATATAAGATTAAAAAAATTTTAAACTTTTTAATTTAAATTAATTTTAGATTAAAGTTCATTTTTTTTTGATTAACAAAGGTTTATATTATTTAGAGTTATAGTTTACCATATAGCAAGTATTGTTATAAAATACGTGTTCTTAATGTAATAAAAATGGACATTGATGTAAATTTAAGATAATATAAATATTTAATATATATTTTAGAACCAGTTTAGAAAATTTAACTTTGAATTTTATAAAACGAATAAAAAAATGAATGCAGACGAAATTAAGCAGGGGATATTAAAATATGTTGAGGATAACACTTTTACGAATAAAAATAGTATAACTGAAGACTCCTTAATATTTAAGGAAGGTTATCTTGATTCTATGGGGCTGGTCATGTTAATTACATTTTTAGAAAACACATTTTCTATTAGTGTAAACGATGCTGATATGGTCGAAGAAAATTTTGAATCGATTAATGCAATTTCACAGTTTGTTCTTAAAAAAGCTTCTTAATAAATAACATGTGCGGTATAGCAGGAATTATTAATTCAAAACATTGTAAGCAAAACCTTGAATTGGTCAAAAAAATGCTATCCATTATTAGTTATCGCGGTCCTGATGAAAGTGGAATCTTACTTTCGCCCAAAGCTACCATGGGTAATGTTCGTTTAAGCATTGTAGACTTGGAAGGTGGTCAACAACCTATGTGTGACAATTCAAAAAGATTTTGGATTGTATATAACGGTGAAATATTTAACTACATAGAGTTAAAAGCAGATTTAGAAAGTAAAGGTTTTTTGTTCAAGTCAAATTGTGATACAGAAGTATTAGTGCAGCTATTTGCAATTTATGGAAGTCAATGCCTGCAAATGTTAAACGGTCAATTCGCATTTGCCATCTGGGACAGTTTAAAGGAAGAATTATTTATGGCCAGGGACAGGGTTGGTATACGTCCATTATATTTCAACTATCAAAACAACCAATTGGTTTTTGGTTCAGAAATAAAATGCATTTTACAGAACCCGGAAATAAAAAAAGAGATTTCAACAGAAGGATTGAACCAGGTTTTTAAATATTGGACAACCATATCACCTTCAACCGTTTTTAAAGGTATAAATGAGTTGCAGCCCGGGCATTTTTTAACCTGGAGTTCAACAGGGATCAACATTAAAAGATATTGGCAATTATCATTTACCCAAACTTTTAAAGGCTTAAATACGAGTGATTATCTTGAAAGGTTTAATGAGCTGTTTCATGATGCTGTAAACATAAGGCTAAGGGCTGATGTGGAAGTTGCGGCATATTTAAGCGGGGGGATCGATTCAAGTGCAACGGTAGCCTATATTAATGGTATCAATTCTGAAATTCTAAACACGTTTTCCATAACTTTTAACGAAAAAGATTTTGATGAAAGTGGGTATCAAAATGATGCTGTTAAGTATTTTAGCACCAAACATAAATCAATTAGTTGTAATTCTGATGATATTGCAAAAAATTTTAACAAAGTAATATGGCACTCTGAAACACCCATGATCCGTACAGCACCTGTACCCATGATGTTACTTTCAAACTTGGTTAGGGAGAATGGGATAAAGGTGGTGATAACCGGAGAAGGTGCGGATGAAATGTTGGCTGGATATAACATATTCAAAGAGAGTGAAATTAGACATTTTTGGTCAAAGTATCCTGATTCAAAAATAAGACCTTTGTTGTTATCAAAATTATACCCTTACCTGCCTCAAATGAATAATGCAAAAGCAAATGTATTGAAGATGTTTTTTGGGTTTAATCTGGAAAATACGGAAAATCCTTTTTATTCTCACCTTTTGCGTTGGAATAATTCTCGTCATATTAAAAAGTATTTTACTGAACAGTATACACTCGACCAAGAAATAAATACTTTTGAAGAAATAGAGAAAACCCTGCCTGAAGGTTTTTTAAACTGGGATTCATTATCAAAGGCACAATGGATTGAAAGCACAATTTTTATGTCGGGGTATTTACTTTCCTCTCAGGGAGACAGGATGTGTATGGCCAATTCAGTTGAAGGACGTTACCCATTTCTTGATTACAGATTAATTGAATTCTTAGCAAATATCCCCCCTTCATTAAAATTAAAAGGGCTGCAAGAAAAATATTTGTTAAAAAAACTATTAAAGAATAAAATTCCACCATCAATTCTTCAACGTTCCAAACAAGCCTACAGGGCCCCAATACAGTCAGCTTTTTTTGCAGACAATTTACCAGAAAATATTAAGTACATGTTATCTGATGAATATTTAAAATCAACCGGCATATTTAATTCTAAAATGGTTGATCAATTAAGAGATAAAGTACAGGCATCAAAACAGGCATCTGAAACAGAAAATATGGCAATAGTAGCAATTGTGTCTACGCAATTGCTTTATAACCAATTTATTCAAGACACAAATAACCATGTTAACAATTCAGGATTATCAAAACTAAAAATTATTGAATTATAAAATATCGAATATGAAAAATAGAAAAACCTTTTCGAAAAATATAATCTATCTGGAAAATGTTGAGGAAGTGGCTTTGCAGATTATTGATAAAATGAAATCTGATGTACATCAAAAATTGAGAAGATTTGGCGGTGTAGTTGGAATTAGTGGAGGAATTGATTCTTCAG
>JBNLCS010000064.1:0-7165 GCA_050303935.1 Bacteroidales bacterium | reverse complement strand
TTTATATATTTCGTGGCTCGTTTATTATAATCTTGTGCAAAGACTTGTTTTTTTAAGAAATCTTTATTGAATACGGGCAAGCGAACAATTTTAATTTTTTTAGAAATACCATAATGTTGGTGTATATTTTTAATCTTAATGGAAGCTTTAAGCAAGGGCCATGTTAACAATGTTACGATTTTAACTTTTTCACCAGCATCCTTAAATCCATTGGCCATTTTGGCTAAGTTAAAGGTGTGGGCATGCTGACTGGGTATGTTTCCGTCGTTGGTGATGATCATATTATTTCCCCCATTTTTGGTACCATTTTTCAAATAAAAAGATCATCCAAATCATGCCTTGAAGATTAGTTGGATTTTCATTCAGTATATTTAAAATGTATTTTTTGTTTAAAATTCCATCTCTCACACTTTCTCCTTCAATAATTTGTTGATTTATATTCTTAAACATATTCCATTTCATAACTGGTGCGGAAAACCCTTGTTTCTCGCGATTGAAAATAGCCTCAGGGATTTTGTCATAAAACATTTTTCTTAATAAAGGTTTTTTTATGCTATTAAAAGGGTATACCTTTTCAGGTAAGTTAAAAACACTTTCAATCAGATTATGATCCAAATATGGGACACGAATTTCTAAAGAATGTGCCATGCTTGCTCTATCTACTTTGGTTAAAATATCATCAATCATAAAAGTGTTAAAATCTATCAACTGAACAAGCCTTGTAGAATTAAAACTCTTATTACAGTATTCTTCGAAAATTCTTCTGGGTGGATCTGAGATATTATTTTTAATATTTTCTCCGAGGAGGTTAGAAATTGATGTTTCGTTAAATCTGTTTAATAATAGCTTGTTATAATATTCTTCAATATTAGGTATGTGTTTAATATTTGATGATATGCGTTTTATGAAACCTAAATTTTTTATATGTGTTTGTAGGTCGTTCAAATAGGTATTGTACCAATTATATCCTGAAAACACCTCGTCTCCACCATCACCTGATAAAGTTACTTTAACTTTCTTTGATACTTCATTGCATAAAATATATGTAGGAAATATTGAACTATCTGCTAATGGCTCATCATATGAGTGGACTATATTGTCTAAAATGTTTGAATCTATATCAGAAATTATTTTTTTGTTGTGAATAGTATTTAATTTTTCTGCGACAATGTTCGCAAAATTAATTTCACTATATTCTTTTGGTTCAAAACCTATTGAGAAAGATTGGATATTGTTGTTTACTTGTTTGGCCAGATATGTAATAATACTGGAGTCTATGCCTCCACTTAAGAGAGTTCCAACCTCTACGTCACTACTTAGCACTCTTATTTTTACAGCATTTTGAAGATTTTGATTTACTTTTTTTAAAGAGCTTTTCGGACAATTAATTATCTTATCATAAATATTATAATAGGAATGGATGGTTAATTGATGAGATTCAATGTTGTAAATACCATAATGACCATGCTTTAATTTTTTTGTATTTTGGAAAATACTTTGTGGTGAAGGAATATAACGATATTTAAAGTAGCTAACAACAGCTTCAAAATCAATAGAGTTGTTAAAATCAGGATGTGCTAAAATAGCTTTTATCTCAGATGCAAATATAAAATCATTATTCTTAGAATATCCGTAATAGAATGGTTTTATACCAAATCTGTCTCTTGCAAAAAACATCAAATTGTTTTTAACATCGAATATTGCAAATGCAAACATACCATTAAGTTTTTCAAGCATATTTATTCCATAGGCTGAATAACATTTAAGAAGGACTTCTGTATCAGTTTTAGTGCTAAAAATATGTCCCTTTTGAATCAACTCATTTCGAAGTTCTTTATAATTATAAATTTCACCATTGAAAGTGATGCAATTTTGAGTTTCATGATCTATCATTGGTTGATGACCAGATTTTGTTATATCAATTATGGAAAGTCTGCGATGTGCTAAACCAATGTTTTTGTTTCCATTTATAAAAATACCAGCATCATCGGGCCCTCGGTGAGATAGTGTATCTCTCATATTTAATAAAATCCTATCAGAAACTTGATAAATTTTGCCTATATAACCGGTTATTCCGCACATATGTTATGATACAAATTACAATGTATTTGGATTAAGTTATTTACATGAATAATATTTATATCTTTTATAGAAATTGTTTAGGTTGTTTTCTAACATATCTTCAATATATTTTAAATCATCCAAGGATAATTCTTTTTTAAAGCCAGTTGTATTTCCTTCTCTTACTTTTGCTCCACGATTATCCTGAGGATTGGGGAATGCATGCCATTTCAATGTGTTTTCTGATTCCAATTTTTTCATATTATCAATACTACCATATTCAAGTATTAAATCTATTTCATTGGAACAGAAGTGTAATCCTACGTATCTTAGTAGTTTTGTTAATTCCTTTTTTGTGTTCTTTTTGAAATCTTCGTAATAAATTACTTTAAAATCTTTAAGGATTTTGTTGTTATTTTTCCATGCATTCATATAATTTATAATTGGCATAATTCCAAACCTACTTGAAGAAACGATGGCCTCCTGGGTTCCTGATTTATAAGGGTATTTTATAAATTCTGAAATGTCACCTCCAAAAGCATTAAAACTATATTTCATGTAATAATACATCGATACTAAAACACTTCGGGGATCTCGTACAAGGAGTATCACTTTTTTATTGTAGTAGTTTTTTACAGGAAAATAGTTCCCTTTGCAGATTAGATTATTTTCATGACCATGACTAAAGAAATAATTACTTAAGTTAGTATCTGTAAAATCAGCTTTATTATTTACGATTGTTGATACATCAGTTCCTGTTTTAATAGAATATGCTTTTGCAACCATTAATTCAATCCATGTTCTTCCCGATTTAGGAAATGACACAAAATGAAAATACCCTTTATTTTTATCTTTGGAAAACATAAAAAATCAATTAATTTTCCAATTACCTTCTTCCCTGTAAAATCCGTAATTAGGCAATCGAATGCCTTCGCTATCTTTAACTAAAAATTCTTTTGAATCGAACTCTAAAATTAAACCACCAATATTAAACGAAAGCTTACTTTTTATAAAATAATTACCAGGTGTTAATTTTATCCGTGGTATATTGAGTTCTAACTCTGTATTTCCTTTTTTCAATTCAAACAAAGTTTTTTCGGTGTTTAATATTGTTATTATTGTACCGTCAGTTGAACAAATAAGTATTGCACAGAAAACCTTTTGAATAACTTCAAAGGATTTAATGCTTAGTTTAAATTTAATATTTTCTGAATAAAAGAATGTGTCCGTTTTTATATTATTTGAATTAAAAAAGCCTATTGTTATGTCAGAAATGAAATTAGATTTATGCAATATCTTTGTATCTTTTTCTTGTTTTACAATATTATGATTTAAATAAGAATTAACTATCTCATCAGGAGTACCGCTTGCATTATTTATTCCTTTATTAAGCCAAATGACCTTGTCACAGATTCTATAGATATGTCGCATATTATGAGAAATGAATATAACGGAAACATTTTGTTGCATCTCATTAAGTTTCTCGGCACTCTTTTTTTGAAATGAGGCATCTCCAACTGCTAAAACTTCATCGACTAGTAGTACATCAGGATTAATATTCACTGCAATAGCAAAACCTAACCTAACCCTCATCCCTGAAGAATAAGTAGCCACGGGAGCTTCCAAAAAATCTCCAATTTCAGCAAAGTCTACAATTTCATCAAATTTCTTTTTAATTTCAGCTTTACTCATACCCAGCAGGGTTCCGTTTAAATATATATTTTCGCGGCCCGTCATATGGGGGTGAAAACCGGCACCTACTGCAATTAATGCGCCTATACGGCCTTTCACCTCAATAAGGCCCTTATCGGGCGGAAATATGCCGTTGATTACACGCAACAAGGTGGATTTGCCAGAGCCATTTGCCCCTATGATGCCAAGGGTTTCGCCCCTTTTTAGTTCAAAATTAATATCCTGCAGTGCCCAAAACTCACTTTTACGAAGCTTGTTATTGGGTTTTAATCCTGCCATACTGCGCAACATATCGCTTGTGCCATAAAGCATACTGCGTTTTAAATCACGCGTAAATTTTTTGTAGAGTCCTTCTACTTTTAGTACGGTATCGCTCATTTGGTTTGAAATATTTTTTACTGTATTTTAAATGGGGGAATGTTCAACGGAATGTTTATATCATTTTTTCAATTACTTTTTCTTCCAACACATAAAACATACGCCAAATCACTAAAAACAATAAAATTGTAGCTCCAACACAGATAAAATAGCGATCGATGTGTTTTAGTTCGCCAAACACTACTATATCACGGGCCCCACCTATTAAATAAGTTAATGGGTTGTATTTTATTACCTTTTGCAGCAAAGGGTCTTTAATGTTATCGGAGTAGATTATGGGTGTGATTATTTTAGTCAGTCCCATAATAAAGGTGAACCCCTTCTTAAGATCAGGTGTGACAACTTCAACGACTGAAACCATTAAGCCCAATGCAGCAGCCAAAAAGAAGAAGGGTAAAATCATAAAGGGGAAAAAAATAATTTTCCAACTTGGTAAAGCGCCAAAAATAAACAGGACTACTATGGAAATCAGGAATGTGGTTAAGAAGTTAAATAGTTCCTGAAACGTTTGTTTGAACAATAAAACATGGTGGGGAAAATTCACCTGCATAATAAAACTTTTACCCACTTGAAGTGTTCCTGAAGCTGAAGTATATAAACCCATGAACAATCCGAAGATGGAAGAACTAATAAGTACATATGCCGGATAGGGGATTCCAACATCGCCCGGGTCAAGCACACCAGTGGCATTCATAAAAACCCAGGAAACAATGCCCAAAATGGGAGAAATAAATACCCAACCCATACCCAGGAATGATTTTTTGTATTGCATTAAAAAGTCGCGCCGCCATAATTGGTAAATCAATTCCCAGGATGCCAGCACATCTTTGATCATAATGATCCAGGTATTAATAAATCCCAGTTTGGCCCGTTGATTGGGTTGGTAAATGGTAATGTTGTTCATAATTTTAGCTTATAGTTGATAGCGAATAGCTGATAGCAGATAGCATATAGCGGATAGCTTATGTTTGTATGCTATTTATTTTGCGGTACAATAAATCTGTATTAAACAAGTAGTAGGCTATATGCAAACCGCTAACTAAACGAATCGTCATCGCTGTTGTTTTTCCTGCGGCGACGTTTTTTTGATTTGAATTCCTTCAATACTTCATCGCCATCTTCAATGTAAGTTGAATCTTTGTAATAATATTTGCCATAGCCGTACCCATAGCCATAGTTGTATCCATAGGAATAGCTGTAGCCCATGGTACGGGCAATGGCCACGTCGTTCACCAGCAGGTTCAGGTTTTTGATTTTTTTATCGTAATAAAATTCATTGATCATATCCAGTACCTTTTTATTGGTATAGTTCTGACGGATCATAAAAACAGTGGCATCGCAATGGGCCGCTATTAAAAGGGCATCTGTTACAAGGGCAATGGGAGGTGTATCAATAATAATATAATCGTATTTATCCCTGGCATCTTTCAATAATTTTTTAAAAGATTCACTTTCAATAAGTTCGGAAGGGTTTGGTGGGATGGGGCCTGAAACGGCCACGGTCAGGTTTTTTATGTTCACCGGGATAGCTACTTTTTCAAATGGTATTTTACCTGCCAGTACATTGCTTAAGCCTACACTGTTGTCAAGGCCAAAAATTTTATGGATATTCGGTTTTCGTAAGTCCATTCCCAGTAATAATACTTTTTTATCGGTGAGGGCTATTACGGATGCTATATTTACAGATGTAAATGTTTTACCTTCGCCACTAACTGTTGAGGTAACCATTACAACTTTCTGATCAGGGCCTCTGAGTATAAACTGTAAATTTGTCCGGATACGCCGGAATGATTCAGCCATGGCCGAATGGGGTTTTTCTACTACAGGTATTTCATAGCGGGAACTATTATGACCGATCAGCCCAAGCATGGGAGCCTTTGTTTTGCGGGTAATATCCTCCTTGTCCATTATTTTGGGGTTCATAAAATTAATAAACAGGATAAGGCCAATCGCAATCACGAACGACATTAGGATATATTTTCTGTAATTTTCTTTTTTCCGGGGTGCGAGCAATACTGCATTGTCAACCCTGGCCAAATCAAGTACACGTTTGTCGGATGATACCGAAGATTGTTGTATACTGATCTGGGCTTCTTTTTCAAGCAATATATTGTAAAAAGTCCTGAATACTTCGTATTTGCGTTGTACATTTAACCCTTCATGTTTATTGGAGGTAAGTTGTAACAAATTCCGTTGAAATACCTGTAATACGCTGTCAATTTGTTCTTCCAGCCATTCGTTGTAGCCAATCATGGTGTTTATATTATGCTTTATTTTGGCTTCCTGGATTTCAATTTTATCGTTCATCCATTTTGTTCCGGGGATTTCTTTTTTAGCCATGGTTTGCAATTCTTCTTTTTGTTCCATCAGGTCTTTCAAGGTCGATATTTCTTCATTCAACATGGGATTGCGGTCTTCCATCATAGAAAGCACAACTAATTTATCGTAAATTCCCAATTGTTGAATGAGGTTAAGCAATTGATCGTGGTTTGAAGATTGTTCCTCCAACTGGTTTTTACGGGCGTTTAGTTCTTCCAGAACCTCTAATTGGGGTTCCCCTTTTTCGTTCACAGAAAAATCATTCGAACTGAATTTTAACCGGAACAGATTGGCTTCAATTTTATTTAGTGAGTCTACAATCCGTTCTTTTTGGTCCTGGATGTATTCCAGTGTCCGTTTGGTAATGTCAAGCCTTTTCTCAAAGCTATAATCAATGTATTCATGACTAATGGTGTTCAGGTAATCTACCACCAATTGTTTGTTTGACCCTTTTAATGACAACACCAAGACAGTACCGTATTCATTGTACAGGGATATTTGCAAACGGTTCTTATATGAATTTGCTAATGAATTATAATCGTTAATTGTAAAACTGTATTTTTTGCCCACTATGTCAGTTGCATCTAAAAAAATATTGAATACAAAGCCCTTTTTTTTAAATTTTTGTCCAAAAAGTAACGTAGTATCAATACTTTTTTGATCTTCATCATATAGGCGATATGAATCTTTTGATAAAATTTCAATATATAGTTTC
>JBNLCS010000063.1:0-10586 GCA_050303935.1 Bacteroidales bacterium | reverse complement strand
ACTTTAAAAATAAAAAAATGCGTCAGCTTTACATACTATTATACATGGTATTAAGTGTTTCATTAAACGCCCAGACCATAACGGGATATGTATTCTCAGCCAATGAAAAAAAGCCGGTCGAGTTTGCTAATGTAATTCTCTTAAACCTACCGGACTCGGCATTTCAAACAGGGGTTATTACATACATGGACGGAAAATATACGGTTCAAAATGTGGCCCCAGGTGATTATTACATAAAATCAAGTTTTGTTGGCTTCAGTGAAAGTGGTGTTTCATTAAAAGTAATGGCTGGTAAGGATGTAATAGCGGATACCATTTTTTTGTTCGAAAAGAACAGTGAAATAGAAGAAGTTTCAGTTACGGCAGACCTGATCAGGGGTGAGGAAATGGTTGACCGGACAGTTTTTTCCATTCCTCCCGAAATTGCAAAAGTTTCTGCAAACGGATATGATATTTTGCGAAAAATACCCTCAGTGCAGGTTGATTTTAATAATAACATTACACTTGATGGGAAAAGTAATTTTATTATCCAGGTGGATGGAAAACAACGTGACAAAGAATTTTTGGCCAGGTTAATGCCTGAAGACATAAAATCAATTGAAATTATCCATAACCCTTCAGGCAGGTATGATGGTTCTATTGAAGGTGTAATAAATATTAAACTCCGGGAGTCGGCAAGGGTAGGTATAAACGGAAATGTAATGATCATGGCCAGGCCTGCCAAGAAAACAACCGGTATGGCAAATGGTGGAATTGACTATGGTTTAAAGAAAATAACATTTTACGTATCGGGATTTTCCTTTTTTCAGGCGCTTGACAATTCAACAGCAAACCTAAACAGGTTTAAATTTGCCGCTGATTCAATAGTTGACAACAATGGGGCAGGCGATTTTAATATCTCGGCAAGCGCCATAAATTCTGGATTTGATTATTACATAAATGATAAAAACAACCTGAGTTTCAATTTTAATTACAAGCCAACCAAAATGGTATCCGAGTTAAAGAACCAGGCACTCATTTCCCGGGACGACCAACTTGTAAACTATCAGGACTATACCAGTGAAACAAAGACTTTAAGTGATGAATCAAATTTGTCATTATTTTATAAAAAGGAATTTAAAAAGCCTATACAGGAACTTACCATAGAATCTACATGGTATGATTTTTCAGGGAATGATGACAATTCATTTTCGTCATTTCTTTATCAAACTGATCATGTGTCATTGGATTATTCAACACTACGGGAAGAGGATGTTATAAATGACAGGAATTATTTTAGTACAAAAGTAGACTATATACAACCCTTGGGGGTGACTTTTCGGTTTGAAGCCGGATACCAGTTTTATCTTCAAAACATGAAGTATGACTTTACTAGCAGCCAGGTAAATTTGAGCAATGTGTTTACCTACAGGGAATATAGAAATGCAGCTTACACCGGATTGACCCTGAACCACAAAAAAATAGGTGCACAGGCGAATGTCCGTGTTGAATACAGTGACGTGTATGCAAATAAAGAAGAAACTACTGAATATGTAACGGTATTACCTTCTGCTAATTTTCAATATAAGTTTAACAGCAAACATAATGTAAAGCTTACATATAACAGAAGGATTAACAGGCCTGGTATTTATAGCCTTAACCCATATGGGAAATTGAACAACAACCTTATGGTTTCAAAAGGTAACCCCGAACTTGAACCTGAACACAGGGACAGGATGCAACTCACCTATTCTGTTAATTCTGGTAAAAATTTCTTGTCGCCATACTTGTATTATGAGAAAATAAGCGACAGGACAGGCACCACAAATAAACTGGAAAATTCTCCATTGACAGGAGGGGAAACCATAATCTCTTCACCTGAAAATATACTTACGGGAAATGAAAGGGGGTTTGGGGTTAACGGCATGTTATATGTTGTGAATATTAATGGGAGAATATATCAGGGGCATATTGACGAATACAACAGTGCGTTTGTATCGATCCCGGAACGGGATTATTTTTCATACAGTATCATGGGTAACGCGTACGCACCTATTATCAAAGAAAAACTTTACGCGTATGCTTTTTTTATGTATAATGGTGTAAATATTGATGCCCAGAGTAAAACATATAGTACGCCTTTTTATGGCTTAGGGGGAATGTATAATTTAAAAGACCATTCTTTTGGTGTATTTTATTTTCTGCCTTTTGGGAAAGAGCTTACCATAAGTAAAACAATAACAGAAACAGATCTTCTTTATTCAAAAACAACAAACAGCTTTGATGTTTCCTGGTATTTTCAGTTTCAGTACACGTACAAATTTCACAAAGGAAAAAGTGTAAAGAAAATAAACCGGGATACAAACGTGGAAAGTGATACAAAGAGTGGCGGGATACGATAGGTTTTTAACCGGCATGTAGTATAAAAAAGTTATTCTGGCTATCCCAGATCTTTAAAGAAACCGATTCGCTTACCGGCGAATGGTTTTTTTGTTATTAAATGAAGTGACTAAAAAGTAACTTTTTGGATCGTTTCGACAAATAATAGATAAAAACCTTAATTCATAAAATTCCGTAGAAAAGAATACTTACATTGTTCAAATAGCTAAAGCTTGTAGTATATGGAAAGATTGATACGATTAAAAATTTATCTGTATTTTTTGTCAGGCGCATTGCTCACGCTAACTAGTTGCGAAAAAAAGCAATCTGTAAATAACGTTAAAACAGATATCGAGTTTTCTGAACCAACGTTTACAGGCAATACGTTTTACATTGATCCGCTAAATGGTAGCGCCAATGGCGATGGCAGCACTAAAAAACCCTGGCTTACGTTACAACAGGTAATAGAAGACGGATTAATTCAATATTACAGTCATAATGAAACCTATAATACCAATTCACCCCTAAAGCTGGAAAATGAAAATGCCCCGGTGAAAGGAGGGGATAAGCTTGTACTGTACGATGGTTATCATGGGAACCTCAGTATCAATAATTTTATTTTTAAGGATTGGCTTACCATAGAGGCAGCTAAAAATCAAAAACCGGTATTTTCTCAAATAAACGTAACAGGTGCCTTTAAAAATATATATTTCAAGAACCTTACAATTTTGAAAGACAGTTACCTTGGGGTGGGCCACTATTGGGATGCGGATGCTATTAACCGGAATAATGGATCATGTTTATACCTTGCATCAAATGATTTCTGGGGGAAAGGAAGTAATGTGAAAATAAATGGCCTTACAATAAAAACCACCGAAGACATTTCATCTTGGCAGGCGGCTGATTGGGTTGAAAAAAGTGCTTCCGGAATTGTTTTACGTTCTGTTGAAAATGTTGAGATTTATAATTGCAACATTGAAAATGTACACCATGGAATTGCTATTGAATATTTTTCGGACCATACCTCTGTTGTTAACAACACCATAAAAAATTATTCTGGAGATGGGGCCCGCATTATCAGCAATGATGTAATTTTTGCGTACAATACAATTTCAGGCTGTTTTAAGGTTGACGATAATCATGATGATGCCATTCAGAGTTACACAAGAGGTGAGGATAATTCACCGGGAACAGGAATATTAAGAAATATTATCATACGGGGGAATTTAATTATCGGTATATTGGATAAGGAACATCCGCTAAATGGAAACCCACAGGGAATAGGATGTTTCGATGGAATGTTTGATAATTGGATAGTTGAGAACAATGTGATCATTACCAATCATTATCATGGAATTTCTTTCTACGGTATGACAAACAGTAATATTTTAAACAATACCGTTATTGATCAATTGCCCGGAGATGATATAAGTCCATGGATTATGATTACTGACCATAAAAATGGCACACGAAGTGAAAACTGCCTGGTGGCTAATAATATTGTTTCGGCAGCAGTTAATACAGAAGGTAATGATGTATTTCAGGAAAACAATTACGTGTTTGGAAAAGAAAATTATGATTCAATTTATCAAGCATTTGCAAATCCCGATGATAATAATTTCAAGCTAACCATCAATTATTTTACAAGGTTGCATATGATAGATAAGGGGCGACATGTTGAAAATATGGTTTCTTCTGATATAGACAAAGACCAGGTTGTTAGAAAAGAACAACCTGATCTGGGAGCATATGAGTCAAGATAAAAAGATTGGAAAAAGAATATTTTTGAGCCGACACTACATAACACCTCCGTTGCCGTCTTTTTCATATTCAACAGAACGGTTGATCTTTTTCACTTTCTTACCATAATTAAAACTATATGTAAATTCAATTGCAAAAACATGTTTTACATATAATGATCCGTACCAGTTTTCAACATTATTTCCATACACGGTACTTACTTTGCGATACGTAAAATCAGTAATAAATGGATTATACCAGCCGCTTATTTTTGCCCTTTTGCTTAAATTTTTCTCTACGCCCATTATAAATAATAAGTCTCTTTCAATAACACGTTGGTAATTAATGTTTGGTGAACTGTAGTCCATCATGGCGAACACTACAAAATCTTTCGGTAATATGAAAATATTAGTCAGATTGGTACGATAACTAAGTTTTGTGTCTTTCACACCATCGTTTTCGATATTCCTGTTAAATCCTGCGGCATAAAAATTAAGCCTGACACGCTTATGTAGTTGAACAGCGCCATTTAGGGATAACCCATACTCATATCTGTCAAGTATATTGGCCTGTGAAATGACAGTAATGTCATTTTCAATTTTAGAATATTCGGCTATTCCATTTTGGGTATACGTATAATATAAACTTGATGATATGTAATTTGATTTGAAGTTAGTACTGTATGACAGTTCAGTTTTGTTATCAATCACCGGCTTCATATCAGGATTCCCTCTTCGTAACATGGTTGAATCAATGAATATTTCAAATGGGTTTAAATCCTGGATGTTGGGACGGTAAACCTGTCGTCGATAAGATAGTTTAAGGTTTTGGGCATCGTTTATTTTGTATGATGCTTTAAATTGAGGTAACCATATGTCAAAATTTATATCCTTTTCTCCGGGTATTTGAAAAATAGAGTTTTCATATCGTATACCGCCCTGTAATGTTAACTTTTTAATAGAACCGGTTATGCTATAATAACCTACATTTCTTAGTTCATTGTATTTAAATTCTTCAACATTATCAATGGCAGTCAATGTTTTTTCGTTTTTCATCCATTGGTATAAACCATGATATCCTGTTTCATGTTTTATTTTATTTGAAACAAAGGAATAATCCGCTTTAAACGTGCCATTACTCCGGTTGTTGTCAACTTTTTCAGTAAATATCCTTTCAGACAATTCAAGGTCTAAATTGTCGGGATCATATTCTGTGTAGGCAAAGTGAGATTCAAGGCCGCCGTTGTAATCATAATATTTACCTTCAAGGGTAAGCTCAGAGCCTTGGTCATTAAACTTCTTTTTATAAAATAATGAATAGAAGGTTGACAACCCTCCATTTTCACCATTTTTATTATTTATCTGGTAATCAGTTAAAATATCATTGATGTAAGTGCTTTCGCGAAAAATAAAATCCTTTTCCCTGCCATTGTGATGATTTATTTCTGAGTAAAAATTGAGCGACGAGGACTCATTGATAAACCAGTCAAACCCATAATTACCGTTTCCGTTTTGCCACATGTTTTCACCGGTTCCTTTTATTTCAGCATAATAAGGTGTTGATGCATCGTTCATTTCTTTCTGCGTAAGGGAATTACCGTCAAATTTTTCCATATGCATGCGGTATCCGGCAAATGTCCTGAAATTCTGGTTGCCATATTCAATGTTTCCCCTAGGGTTGAACAACACAATTTTTGGGTGCGGAATATCCATTTTAATTGATCCGTTTATACCATGTCTGGGTTCTTTCACAAGGATAATATTGATTACTCCGGATATGTCGGCACTATATTTTACTCCAGGGTTGGTCATAATTTCAACTTTATCAATGAGTGAAGGGTCGATTTGTGCAATAAAATCCTTATTTCTCTCAACACCATCCACATAAAAAAGTATATCCGACCTGCCTTCCAGGGTGACGTTTTCCTGAAAATCAACGGAAACGGCCGGGATATGTTTTAACATGTCAAGCCCGGAGGTGGAGGAACTTCGTACCTGATCGTTAACTGTAAAAACCGTTTTGTCAATATGTTCTTCACCTTTTAACCTTTCCTGAATAATTTCGACCCCTTCTATCTCATTTAAGCTTTCCTCAAGAATAGTTTCTGTTAATTGAACAGAAGTATGTTTTCTGTCAAGTATTACATTCCGTATGATAGAAGAATTGTAACCTACAAATGATATTTTCACATCGTAGTTACCATATAAAACATTGTTAAACATGTAAGTTCCGTTTTCATCAGTTGCAACACCATTTATTACGTGTGAGGTGTCGTTTGACGGGTATAATGCCACGGTGGCATATGGGATGGCTTCGTTGTTCTCGTTGTCAATAACTTTACCGGAGATACTACCAGTTGGTTTTTCTGCTTCGTTACCAGCATATGTTGTTGACGAAAAAATTAATAGTACAGATATTACTAAAATGTTTACTACTGATCTCATGATTCGTGCTTTTTTAATTTAAAACTAACCGGGATCAAAAATATGACGGGAAAAATTGAACACTGTCATAAAGGGGTAAAACAATGTCATGAAATGTCATTTTTGGTAATTGTTGGTTATTGGACATTATGAAGCACAATAAGATTCTGAATCTTATAAGATATTAGTAGTAAAATAAGAATTTTAAGTAAAACGTAAAATATTACCACAAAACCAGTGAATATAATTAATATTCAGAGTCTGACATCTCAAAAAAATTATCTTTCTGCGTACTGGTCTGTGTAATATTTTTCATATTCGCCGCTAATAACCCGGTTCATCCACTTTTCATTATCTAAGTACCATTCAACGGTTTTTACAATACCAGTTTCAAAGTTATCATCGGCTTTCCAGCCAAGTTCATTTCTTAATTTTGAAGAATCAATGGCATACCTCATATCGTGACCAGCCCTGTCTTTAACAAAAGAGATTAATTTTTCTGAACTTCCTGGTTTACGGGATAGTTTTTCGTCCATAATCTGGCAGATCTTTCTAATAAGATCAATGTTTTTCCATTCGTTATGCCCACCAATATTATAGGTCTCTCCGTTAATCCCTTTATGAAAGATCAGATCGATTGCTTTGGCATGGTCTTCAACATAGAGCCAGTCACGGATATTTTCACCTTTTCCGTAAACAGGCAATGGTTTATTGTTTTTTATATTATTGATTATAAGAGGGATCAGTTTTTCAGGGAATTGGTTTGGGCCATAGTTATTTGAACAGTTTGAAATAACCACCGGTAAACCATATGTGTTTTCATACGCTCTTACAAAATGGTCTGAACTTGCCTTAGATGCTGAATATGGACTACGTGGGTCATATGGTGTTGTTTCTACAAAAAGCCCTTCGTTTCCCAATGACCCATAAACTTCATCGGTGGATATGTGGTAAAACATTTTACCGTCATAATTCTCTTTCCATAGATTTTTAGCCGCATTTAACAGGTTAACTGTTCCAAAGATATTCGTGCGCAAAAACGCCAATGGATCTGTAATTGATCTGTCAACATGCGATTCAGCGGCTAGGTGAATTACTCCATCAAACAAATGTTCAGCAAAAATTTTAGATATATAGTCTTCATCAACAATGTCCCCTTTTAAAAAGGTGTAATTGTCCCTGTCCTCAATGTCGGTTAAATTTTCCAGGTTTCCCGCATAGGTGAGGGCATCCAGGTTAAATATCTGGTATTCGGGGTATTTGTTAACAAACAGTCTTACCACGTGTGAACCGATGAAACCTGCCCCACCTGTGATTAATATTTTTCTTTTTGACATATTTTTTATTTTTTGATATTCGAAAATATAATTAATTAGGAAATTAACATCATCTTTTATTCAAAAACGGGTGAGCTTTTGTTCGATTAATATTCACTCAATTTTTTTTAGCAATTTTACTTCTACATTAAATTTTGTAAAACGTTTTATTTCCTGGTACTTATTATTCAATATTGTATATTCATTATCGTTTAGGTTATAAACATTTGAATAAAAAACGTATTTATTTTCACCGGTAAATTCTTGAAATTCACGTTGGTCCCCATTCAGGTCTACTTCATGTATGGAACAAATATTTGGGAAAAAAGATGCAAAATCATCAACGTTCATCTGTTGTTCATCAATGTATTGAATGGCCTGGTGCCTTAATTTGAAATAAGGATAATAGGCCAATGAGGCACTCCATCCCTGGGCAATTTTCTCAGGGTAAATCCATAAATTCCCTGTTATTAACCCGGATATCAGCAAGATGTAAACTATTTTTTTAGGTTTAATGTAATCTTTAATAATAACAAAAGCTGCCAGGGTTGAGGTTATAAAAAAGGCTATAAAGTAACGATGACCAAAAGCATTTTGAGACATAACAGAAATAATTGTAACCACAAAAATTGCAGACACTCCAATAATAATTATTTGTAGTATGGATTTATCGTACCTCACTTTTTTAATTATTATAAAACTTATTACAATGAATAGAAGAATAAAAACCCTTCCAAAATCACCCAGCCTGTTGGCCAGTATTAAAAGGTTTCGTAAGAATATGGCAGGTGTTGCATATTGCCACAGTGTTGACCACGGTGAATCGGGATGGGATTGTAGCCAACCTTTGGTAACGAGCCTCCATGTAACATAATAAATGGCCGGAATGCTACCCAGCATATAGGACAGGATAATTTTATGATTAAAAAAAGAAATAAGTTTGTTTCTGTTAAAGAAAATATGCCGTATCAATTCATAGATAAATACCCCGGCACAAAGCATCATTCCCCTGAAAAATATAATGCCTAAAAAAGCAAGGGCAATTGTTTTTTGAACATGGTTATTCTTATGAATACTATTGATCGCCCATAAAAAAAAGAAAAGTTGAATGATCTCCGGACTAACCAGTATCATTTCTGAAGAGATTGTAGGGTCTGCAATAATCAGTATAAAAGCAGCTAAAACCAACCGGTTGTTTTTAACAAAGCTTTTAACCAATAACAATAACTGAACAAGAAAACCAAAAACAAATGGTAACATCATCAGGTGGCTAGCCCAAAGATGCTGACCAAAAATTTTCCAGCCCAGTGCATTGATAAATGCAAGTGTAGCAGGATGTCCAGGATCAAATTCTACAGGAATATTCCAGTCAAACAGACTGTTTTCGTATAAATAACCTCCCATTTTTGAAGCAAACAAAACATTATCCCAAAAAAAGCCGGTTCTTAATGAGAGAAAAAACAATATGACCGATAATACGGACAACAAAGTCCATTGTGTCGGTGTAAGTTTCTTAGCATACATTAATTAAATATCTCCAAGTTCTTTTCTTATTTTGTTTTCCCATTTCCAGGCAGACCGTAACGTTTCATCAAGGGGTTCAATAGCTTTCCAGCCAAGTTCATTATTTGCATATGAAGTATCGGCCCAAACCTGTTCAATATCACCACTTCTTCTACCAACAATTTTATATTTTAAATCCACCCCTGTGGTCGCCTCAAAAGTTTTAATGATTTCCAATACTGAAACACCCTTTCCTGTACCAAGGTTGAAAATCTCAAAATTGCTTTTATTGTTGTTTTTCAGTAACCTGGAAATTGAAACTACGTGAGCCTTAGCAAGGTCAACAACATTGATGTAATCACGAATACATGAACCATCGGGGGTATTGTAATCATTTCCAAAAACTTTTAATTCGTCACGTAGTCCGATAGCTGTTTGCGTAATAAATGGCACTAAGTTATCAGGTACACCTTGTGGAAGTTCTCCAATTTCGGCAGAAGGATGGGCCCCAATAGGATTAAAATATCTCAACGCTATGCAACGCAAACCTTTATAGGCGTTTACTGCGTTTTCAAGAATGTTTTCACAAATTTGTTTGGTATTACCATAAGGAGATTCTGCCTTTTTAACCGGGGCTAGTTCTGTTACGGGCAGTTTGTCAGGCTGTCCATACACTGTGCATGATGAGGAAAAAACAATATCTTTGGCCTTTGAAACCCGCATCATTTCAACAAGGTTCATTAATGATACCAGGTTGTTTTGATAATATTCCAATGGTTTTTGCACAGATTCACCCACGGCTTTATATGCTGCAAAATGAATAATGGCTTCAATGTTTCTGTATTTGTTAAAAAAATCTTTAACCTTGGATTTATCCGTTAGATCAAAATTTTCAAAAGCCGGTCTGGTACCTGTTATATTTTCAATTCCATCTAAAACTTCTTTTCGGGAATTGGAAAGGTTATCTACAATCACAACATCATAGCCTGCCATGATAAGTTCAACCGCTGTGTGTGAACCAATATATCCGGTACCTCCGGTAACTAAGATCAGTTTATTCATATTTTACATTTTTAACAGTGCAAATATAAAACTTATACAATGGATAACAATTAGCCTCTAATAAAGCGTTGCTTGCACACGCTTTACATTGGAGGCTGTGTTGAACTAAACATTTTTTCAGGCCTCACTCATGCAAGTTGTTGTTTTTCGGGTATTTACCTATAGTGGTTTTAAGGGCTTTTTT
>JBNLCS010000062.1:0-6146 GCA_050303935.1 Bacteroidales bacterium | reverse complement strand
TTCGTCCTTTGTAACATTGAACATATGAACTCGTAGTTCATCGTTTGCGTTTATATCCAAAATACATATCCAAAACGGATTGATTTCTCCATTTTTATTTTTGTAGGTAATGTTAAGATATTTACCTTCCCGAATGGCTTTACCTAAAAGTGCGGTTATGCTTTTGTCAATCATTTCATGAGCAAGTTATTCTGATAAAGCATCTCAATAATTTATCATTGTGTTTCAGGTATTTGCAATATCCTGCCAATTTACAAATTTTCAGCAATCTAACGCAAATTCATAGATAAAAAGCATTTAAATCAGAAAGTAGTTGCGAGCGAAATGAAGCAATCGTACTCAACTTTTTTTGTATTGAACTTTATCATCTATTTGTCTTTCCAGCTTAAACCATCCCTCCGATACCGTACGAGTCCTCTCGTGTGGTGGTTTCATATTTCTTAAGGCCACACGAAAGGATTCGTGCGGCAGCGATCGTTGGGTCCATAGTGAGAGTTGCATTGGGGTTGTAATAAAGTCCTTTTGATTCTGGCTCATACCATTGAATATCAACAGTAAGGAACTTATATCCGCTGGGCAAAAGGTATTCGGCCATGGCATCTGCCTGAGCTTTGATTTGTTATTCAGTTACCGTGGTACCATAAATGTCCCGGCTATTCCATACAAGTGGTGGCGTTGGGGCATATTGCCAATATTTTAGAGTGACTTGTGCTTGGCCGACATTAAAAACTGAGGATATCAATAATGATAGTAATAATGAACCTAGAAAATATCGATTCATAATAATGGTTTTAATTTATTGATTATTAAACAACGCTTATTCTATTTTTCTACATATTCAAAATATCCGAAAATGGATTGTTGTGACATTGCACAAATGTTAAGACGCACAACAGGGCAAGTAAAGTAATAATAAATGCCTGTTTGAAAAAAAAATCCTCAATATTATATCTATTAATATTCATCCACTTTATGGAAATATGTTATATTAAGCCCAATAAAATTAATATCCTGATTTGAAATTCAAAATTTGCATAAAATGAAGACATTCGTTTTTTTTCTGACTTTTATTTTTTGGCTTTCAGAATCTGTTTTGGCCATTTCAAAAATGACCGAATTTGAGGATTTTTCTTACAAACAAGGATTGAATACCACCAATGCCAATTTTATATTCAAAGATTCGAAAGGTTTTCTTTGGATATGTACCGTGGATGGGGTTTTTCGTTATGATGGATATTCGTTCAGGAACCTAAACTCATTTATTAAAGATACCTTTAACCTGGAATCTTTTTGTATGACAGAGGTAGAACAAGGTAATTTTTTGATTGGAACAAATGGGAAAGGTGTTTTTCTTTATAACATTTTCGAGGAAAGGGTTTATCCTCTAAGACTTGAATATGGCCAAAACTTTAATGTTTTTCAGATTTTAATATTTAAAAATAAAGTTTGGCTTGCTTCCAATGTTGGATTAATAATGTTTAACTATGACAATTTTGATGTGGCCAAAAAAATAAACTCCAGGATATTTCTTCCTGATCCATCAAATAGGAATTCTCAAAATAATTCAATAAACGTGTTAATGGCCTTACAAGATAGTAGTTCAATAATGGTTGGTTCTAATGGCTCGCTGTACATATTAAATTTCGAAACCCTTGTTTTTGAAGATATTAATTCATATCCACAAAACTCTATACGGTGTTTTTCCAGGTATTCAGAAAACATGATTATTGTCGGAAGTTGGGACGGGGGTATATTTGGGTTTCATACAGGTTCAAAAAAAGTACAGAATGATCCCGTTATTAACGAAATCAACAAATATGTAGGAAGTGCACGGATTATAGACGTTTCCATAGATAAAGAAAGGAGGATATGGGTAGCTACATTTGGCAACGGCCTATACATTTTTGAAAAAAACAAATCAGGGGAAATCACCTATAATCATTATAAAAACGACCAGAAAAACGAAGGGCTTAAATCTGATTTTATTGACCGTATGTATATTGATGATTTGGGCATTGCCTGGTTGTGCATGGACCAATCGGCCCTCTCAAAAATATATTTTCCTCATAGCAATATCCAACATATTTACCCTGGTGGGGAAAATGATCTTGGTGAAATTATGTCTGTAAGCCCTTCGATAGAAAAAGACAAATTATGGGTGGCGACCTTGAATAGCGGTATTATTCTATTTAATACTTTGACGCCAGAATTCAAAGAACAACAAAAACGGAAAGAGTTACGCATAAACTTGTCGATAAAAAATGTATCATCATGCTTCCAGGACAGCAAAGGTAACTTATGGATTGTGGACAGGCACGACGGATTATTTATTGTCCCATCGTGGCAACTGCAAGCGTATTTTGCCAACGTAGGTACAAAAAAAATTTCACCAATTGACGCAAACGACCTGTTATCTATTGAAGAAAAAGACCCATACATAAACCAGATATACGAAGATAGTAGAGGGCGGATATGGATTGGATCGTGGGGAAACCTTTATGTGGTTGACCCAAACCTGCAATTTGCGAAGGCTAAAGGCACCAGCGATTTAATATCTAATAGCGTGGTGCAAACCATTTATTCATTCCAGGGAAATGAGAAACAGAACTTCCCAATCAGCCCGGTACTTTCAATTACCGAAATAAATAAAAACCAATATTGGATTGGGACCTCAGATATTGGCATTGTTCAGTTAAATGAATCTGCCAAGGGCGAATTTACTGGTGGTTTATTATCATTAAACAAACAATTACCAGGGAAAAAAATTAAATGCCTTTTTAAAGATAACAAGGGCGATATGTGGATCGGTACAAATGCCGGTTTAAGCAGTTACTCCTTTACCTCGGGCGTTATGGTAACATACACTGAACAAGATGGGTTTGCATCAGAAAACATCAACAATATAATTGAAGATGCTGAATCCAATATTTGGGTATCCACTTCCTATGGGATATCAAGGATCACTACCAATAATAATCAGGTAAATAACTATTTTTACCCTTTCAAAGAAAATGATAACCGATATATTCCTTATGCAGCAGTCATCAACTCAAAAGGCATCCTGTATTTTTCTTCGAAAGATGTGTTATCGGTAATAAACCCCGGGGAATTAGAAAATTATGCCAAAGTCCCCCCTCTTCATTTTACCGATATAAAAATTGATAACCATAAAGTGATTCCAAACGAAAAATATGGGAGGACCAAAGTTATTGAAACCAATATTAATTACTGTGATATCATTAATGTACCATACAACCATACCTTAAATATCGAATTTGCCGCACTCGACTATATATCCCCAGAACAAAGGATTTACAAATACAGGGTTGGGAACAATAAAGAATGGATTGTTCTCAACAGCAATCAACGTAGTTTAATCCTACCCGCCATGAGTCCAGGGGAATATACGCTTGAAATAATGCTCGCAAATGCCAATAACCTAAATTTAACAAGAAGCATTAGGATAAACTACCTCCCTCCTTTCTGGCAATCGAAACCAGCATTTATAATATATTTAATTATACTTTCCATCTTGTTTTATTACTACCGAAAACTTACAATCCAAAAAATTCAAAAAGACTCTATTATAGAGAAGGAACGGTATGAAAGGAAAAAATTAGAAGAACTGGACATGGTTAAAAGTGAATTTTTCTCCAACATTTCTCACGAGTTCCGAACACCATTAAGCCTTATTGTCAGTCCGCTTGAAACTCTTATTAAAGTAAAAGAGATGTCGGATAAAAATAAGGAAAAACTTGCTGTGGCGATGAAAAACACATACAGGTTGCTTAAACTCACAAACGAGCTGATGGATTTTAGTAAAATTGAAAAAAAGTTAATGTTGCCCAGCTATACTTCATGCGAGATGGTCTCGTTTATAAATGAAATATGCCAGTATTATACGGACCTTGCCATTTCGTTAAACATCGAATTTAAGTTTAATTGCCCTTTGGATCAAATTGTAATACCAATCGATGCCAGGATGATCGAAAAATGTGTATTCAATCTTTTGTCCAATGCTTTTAAATATACAATGAAGAATGGCATTATAATGGTAAATATGTTTATAACACAAATTGGCAAAATTGAATATTTAAAAATCTCCATAGTCAACACTGGTGAGGGTATTCCTCAATATATGATCCACAAGATTTTTGATAAATTTTTCCAGGTTGACAATGTTCAAAACAAAAAACACGAAGGAACAGGAATAGGTTTGGCACTTGTAAAAAGTTATATCGAGTTACACAACGGTAAAATAAGTGTAAAAAGTGAACCAGGGGAAGAAACATGTTTTGATGTATACTTACCACTATACCAAAAAGATTATAAAAAACTAGACAACGAAGTTATTGTTAACAATTACCAACTCCCTAAACTCCAAGTGTCTGAACCTGTAAAAAATGCAGTGAAACCTTCTTCGAATTATACTATATTGCTGGTAGAAGATGATTCCGAGATTAGTAAATATATAACAAATGAACTTTCCGACGAGTTTAAAATTATAACAGCCCAAAATGGCGGGGAAGGATATAAACAAGCAAAAGACATTATACCGGATCTTATTATTTCTGATATAGTTATGCCCGTTTTATCGGGAATTGAACTTTGTAAACAAATAAAGTCTCAGGTATTGACCTCCCACATACCACTTATATTATTGTCGGCGAAATTTGATATTGCCGATCAAATACAAGGATTGGAGACCGGGGCCGATGTTTACATCCCAAAACCGTTTAACATAGAACACCTAAAGGCTCAAATAGTTAGGCTCTTAAACTTTAAAGAAATGGTTTACTTACGTTATCTAAAAGAAAACACGCCGATACCGGAGAAAAGCCTAAACACAGAATTAGACGAAGAGTTTATGAAGAAAATAGTTGCTTTTATTGAACAAAATATGGAAAACCCAAACTTAAATGTTGAACAATTAGCCGAATTTGTTTCTTTAAGCCATGCACAAACATATAGAAAGGTAAGAGCCATAAGTGGCATGTCTGTGGTTCAATTTATCCGTACAGTCCGGTTAAAAAAAGCCGCACAACTTATAGCCGAAAACAAATTAAACTTTACCGAAATTGCATACGAAACAGGTTTTTCTTCCCCTTCATATTTCACTCGTTGTTTTCATGACCATTATGGAAAATCACCTTCCGATTTTTCAACAGGGCACATAAAATAAACGACATATATATTTCAGTTTCCAGCTTTTTATTTGTTTTCCAAACAATGACAAACCGCAAGTATACACGAAAAAATAAAATAGATAATCTTCTTTTGAAAAGCTGCCATTTTCTGGTAGCTTTTTTTTCAAAAAAAATCCCTAAAATTTCACCAAATTGCACGAACAAAACTCGCATCCCCACAGTGTTAACAAAGTGAGAAATTTATATAAAAACCCAGTATCCATAGGGGAAAAAGGGAATGATTAAAATTTATCATTATTTTTTAAAGATAAAATTCCAATCAAAGGTTATGTTTGCGCAGATGAAATGATTATATTATTATGAGGATAAAATCAAACCATATCATTTCATTATTTTTTTGCTAACTAATTCAAATTACTTAAACTAAAACTATTTTTTATGAGAAAATTATTTACTTTTTTATTTGTACTTGGAATTTTTCAGGTACAAATGTTTGCATGGCAAGGTATGCCAACACCAATGCTACATGTTGAAGGCAATCAATTAAAAGACCCATCAGGGAAAAGTGTATTATTACATGGGTGGATGCAACCTCTGGCGTCATGGTTTAATGGTGAAGGCCACCGATATACAGACCCAACCAACTGGACAGACCCAAACAATGTTGCCGGAATGCTGAATACATTAAAAGAAAATGCAACCGTAATGAGCAATACCAGCCCAATGTACGGCAGGGATCATGGATGGTATGCCAGTTTTGTTAGGGTTAATACCGATAGAGGTCTTGTTGGTGGATGGACAGATGAAGACGGACTAGTAAACACAACCCAATTTAATGCCTGGATCAATAACTTCCTGGTCCCATATGTCAATCATTTAAGGTCGCGAGGTTTGTATTTAGTCCTATGCGGTAATAATCCAATGGTTGAATATGCTGGTGGTGAAGGAAGCCGAAACGCGCCCTTGGGTACGCAACAACGATTACTCACTTTTTGGGAA
>JBNLCS010000061.1:0-4356 GCA_050303935.1 Bacteroidales bacterium | reverse complement strand
AAATATATCGATTAGGGATAATTTTTCGAATAACATAATTGTGAAAGACCATTTCATCCAATGTACCTTCTTTACAAAAGATTTTGGTGCCCAAGGTTATGCTATCGCTGTTTAACAATTTATACTCGTGATGTTTTTCAGCAGTTTTTGAGTAAATTTCATCGTAGTGACGAATAAAAAAACGATAAACCTCCTGAACAGGGGCTTTGATTATAACAGAATCTTTCAGGATAAATGAATTGGGCTTGAAGCTTTCTCCATATTTATTTCTCAGGCTGGTATGTTTTATAACTGCCAGGATAATAATAATGGCGGTTAGGTTCGAAATCCCAAATAGGATAATTTTTTTTGTTTTCATTCAATCTTGTTTTCAATATGCTGCAAATCAACATGAAAACAGGATGCCCATCTATGCGAAGTATACTTCGCTCAGGTTAAAGTATGTTTTGGCATGTATGAGGTTGTTTTGTAGTTACAATGATTTAAGATATTCGGATGGCGTTTTTCCGGTTGTTTTTTTAAAAGCCCTGTTAAATGCTGAAAGACTATTAAATCCACAATCGAAAGCTACGCTTGAAATGGTAAAACCTTTGCGGATGTTTACGGGTAATAGTTCCATTGCTTTTTCAATTCTGAATGTATTGATAAAATCGGGGAAATTCAGTCCTGAATTTTGGTTGGTTACCTGAGAGATGATGTTTATGGATATATTGACTTTTTTTGAAAGCTTACGTAGAGTAATTTCAGTGTCAAGATAATATTCTTTCACCTTAATTTCATTTATCAGATTATGGTATATATTCAGTGACTCTTTTGGGTTTATTGTTGAAAACCGGTATTTATTATTTTCAGGTTTTGGGGTTTTGATCATCAAAAATATCAGGTAATAAACAAAGCAAGAATGCAATATGGTTTCCCATAATTGATAATTTATTCCTGTTATTCCTGAAAAAGGATAGTTTAACCAGAGAAACGCGAAAACAGGAAAAAGGAAGTAAATTAAATATAATTGCTTATTACCTTGTTTGTACTGTTTTCTAATGGTCATATATGGTTTAATTCCTATCAGGATATAAAAAAGGTACTGAATACCAACCAGGTAAATAGCTATCCACTCCAGTAAGCCATTTTTATCAAAGTTATATTTTAATGATGCTATAATTATATAAGGGAGAAAATGAACTAAAAAACCTTTAGGCCATATCTCATAATCAGGTTTTATTGATTTTTGAAGGTACAGATATACGGCCGGTCCCTGTACATATGATCCCAGTAGGTAAAGGTTTGCGTAATAAGGTGATATTCTCCAATTGAATAATTCAATCAGGGCGTGTATAATTTGAAGGATAAAAGCTAGCAGGATAATCTGAAGAAACAAGTTCTTTCGTTTCTGCCTTACATCCGGGAATCCCATGTAAATAGTAAATGCCAGAGAATTAAAAATCCCAAGCCCGCTAAAAATCAAAATAAATATTTGCCATCCTTTCATTTACCAACTGTTAAACGGGTTTTTGTTTATAATGGTGAAACATACAACTTTCACTAAATGGCAATAAAACTAAAAATTTTTTTTATTTGTGGTTTATGTATTACCTGATTTCCGCAAAGGTTTTATATTTTTCACGGAAAACCTTTGCGGGAATTAGGTTACCCCGATTTAGAAAATCACTCATTTGGGTGAAGCATGAAACCAGATGAGATGATTTACTTTATCGAACCTGCAGGGAATACATTTTTTTTATAATTGTTGCTTACAGATTTTGGGGGTGTACGACAAAATTCCCGTTTATCTCAATTACTAAAAAGTAGACCTCCTTGTAGGGCTATAATAATTATTTTATTAACCACTAAAAACACGAAAGACACGAAAAAAGGTATATCTTCGGTGAAATTAAAATTGCAAGGCAATTTTTCCTTTCCCCGAAAATCGGGGCAGGCTGTGCTTTTCGATCTTAGAATTAATAGCCCCATATCAGCCGTTTGACCTCTGCCTTAGGGTGTGAGCCAAAATTTATCAAAAGGCCTAGTTTCATCCCGGTTGCTTTCAAATAATTTATTGTTTGTGCCTGATGTTCGTTTGTGAATTCTTTCACAGCTTTTATTTCTACAATTATCTTCCCATAGCAGATAAAATCAGGCTTATAAGTTTGCATAAGTGCTTTTCCTTTATATTTTAGTTTTAACTCAGATTGGGAAGAAAAAGGTATTCCCTGCAACAAAAATTCATTTTCCAAACACTCTTGGTATACTGCTTCCAGGAATCCACATCCGATTTCTTTATAAACTTCAAATGCTGCCCCTTGAATCTTATAGGCTTCTTCAGCATAGAGTATTTCCATTGTCATATTATTTATAATACACAAAAAAGTATAAATATATCATTAACAACGAAAAACACGAAAACGCACGTCTTCGACGTGTTAAAAATTGCAAAGCAATTTTTCTTTTCGTGCTTTTCGCGTCTTTCGCGGTTAAATTATAACAAATGGGAATTTTGTCTTACACCCGATTTTGGGTATGAATAGGTTTTTGATTTCCAGTTTTTTATAGTATTCTGCTTTTTCTCTTACTGATAATGGGGTTATATGTATACCTTTCTGTTTACCTGCTATATTATTAGTCAACAGTTTCTAGCCATTTTTGAAATGTTACTTTGGGTTTACCTAAAAGTTGATAGGTCTCTAAAGGGTCTCCATGTTCCTTCGTTTTTTCAAAGTATTTAAACATATCAGCAACTGTTTTTAACTGTTTATTACGTGATAGCATAGCAATAAACTTTAACATTCCGGTTGATATGGAATTTACTTTTTTAATATCGGGATGCCGAAATTCGCGATATTGATCCAATAGATCAGACATGGTATAGGTTTGTGTACCTAATACATAAAAAATCTTGTTCCTGGCTTCAGTAGTTGCATAGGCTGCTCCAACCATATGGGCATAATCTCTGGCAGCAATCCAGTGATAAGGATTTTTTTGTTTGCCGATTTGGGTAATTCTGTTATTTCTTACCATTAACTGTAACGATTCAAAAAACCACGATGCACGGAAGATAATATAAGGTATCCCACTTTGGATTAACTCCTGATCTGCCCTGAATTTATTATCTATCATTGGGAACCACCTGTTTTCTTGCAACACGGTACATCCTGAAATTGTACTTATGAGTTTTATACCTTCTTTCGCAGCTATTTTAACAATTTTCTGAACAGCTACGGCTTCATCCACCCCTGACAAGTTAATGTGTATGGCATCGCAACCCTTTATTGCTATTTCCAGGTCTTTTGATTTTAGAACATCCCCGTTTACAATCTCATAGTCTTTAATAAACATATCCTGGTTTACATTTCTTGAGAATAAACGAAGTTGAAAACCTTTTTTATCAAATTCTTCAATCACGGGTTTGGCAAGCATTCCGCTTGCACCTATAACTAATACTTTCATGATAATAAATTATTAAATTAAATTTTAGGTAAAATTATTATGGGGCTGTGAATGAATTGTTTGACAAAAGTCAAAAAAAAAATTAAAAAAAATGTTATCAAAGTTTTTTCCTGATTCTGCTAAGCGTAGCAATATCAATTCCCAGATAAGATGCAATATGTTTTAGTGCCACTTTTTGTACCAAAACAGGTTGTTTTGCGATCATTTGCTGGTAGCGCTCTTTTGCTGTTAATGTTTGGAACCGGATGGCACGGTCCATTTGCTGTTTAAATTTACGTTCGTCCGTATCTTTTATTATTTGTTGCCAAATGGGTAGCTTTTTGCATAGTTCCTGTATTTTCTCGTATGTTATTACTAGTAAATCAGAATCTTCTAACGCAATAATATATTCGTTTGAGGGTATCTGGTTATTAAAACTGTCCATGGAGATCAATACATTGCCTTGTTGAAAAAAGTGAGTAGTGATTTCATCGGCCTTATCATTATATATGAATGAACGGAACAAACCTGATTTAATATAACCAATACGATCAGATATCTTGTCTTTTTTTAAAAAGAAGGTTTTGGCGGGAATTTTTTCAGGAATGAAAAAGCTGAATGTTAAATCAAGGTCTTTGTTTGTAAAATTGTAATATTTTTTCAGGTTTTCCTTTAAATCCATTTAATTTCATGCTTGAACATTGTAAATATAACAATATGATTTAAATGGAGGAATATGGAAGAAATCAATTTAATGAATGAAAACTAAATCATAACCTAACTTAAAACTGTTGTTATTTAAACAGGGCTTTTGAATTCGATAAAATAACGATAAACAAGGTTACCGTAATAATCAGTAATAAGGAGGCTGTTTTGTGGATAATATGCATGGTTTTTTCAAATTTATATAAACTAAGAAATGCACCGGATACA
>JBNLCS010000060.1:0-3981 GCA_050303935.1 Bacteroidales bacterium | reverse complement strand
CCAGGTGATCATGGTATTGCCCAAAAAAGATATGGTAGTTGTGTTTACCGGGGGCAACTATTCAACAAAATCATCGTTGTTCGAAATCCTGGAAAGGTTTATTCTTCCTGCTATAAATTGATCCCTTATGAAGTTGGTGTTCCTTATTTTATTTATTCTGCAACTTACCTTTGTAAAATCACAGAAACCAGGCCCTCAAAATTTTGAACTTGTTAAAACAGGTGGCCTTCATAGTGAACACAATACAGCCAACCCTTTGAATTCAGCAGATTGCTTCACCTGTACCTCAAACATTCTGGAGCAGATAAGTAATGATCAACAAATCGCTTGGCTCCGCATCCCTGTGATAACAGAAACTAAAAAAAAATTACTGAAAAACAGAATAACCTTGGCAGCTCAATGCGGAATAAGTGCATCGTATAATGACCGGGCACTTAATAAAAGCATATCAGCGTCCTTTGTTTTTGACTATAATTTTTCAAAAAGCTATTCTGTTCAGCTTGCTCCCAAATACACCTGGCTATATAAATGGAATGAGCATTATTTAACGTTGCCAATCCATGTAAAAAGAAATTTGGGCACAAAATTCAGCATGTATGCCGGACCTGCCTTAACATTGGATGTCGGCTACTTCTCTGGCCTTGGCCTATCGGCCGGCATACTTTATCAGTTAAATAAAAAGCATGCCATTGTGTTGTCGGCATTTACATTTGATTTATACAAATACCATATTGATTATTTCTATGTACCAGTTGAAATATCGTATCGTGTTAACATCTATAATTAAAACAAAAAAAAATGAATGTACTAAAAAGTATAATTCTCAGTGTACCATTCCTTTTATTCATGGGTTCATGTATTTTTTTCAAGCTAAGTAAAGAACATGAAGAGGCCAGGAATGTGGAATTAAAAGACATTGACTTTAGCACTTTAAAAAATGGTAAATACATTGGGAACTATGAAGGAGGAATGTACAAATGGAGGGAAAATGAATGCAAAGTAACCATTGACTCGGGAAAGGTGGTACACATAGAATTAATAAACTCTTCTGATCCGGGTGGGGAAAACACAAAACACAGTGAGTTATATAAAAGAGTAATTCAGAAACAAAGTTTACATGTTGATGCCATAAGTGGGGCAACACTCACCTCCAAAGCTTATTTAAAAGGGGTTGAGGATGCTTTATTGAAAGCAAAATAGGCCTCCTTAACAGATGTTAAACCTGTTATTACTTTTCAATCGAATAGGGATAAATTTATCCCAAAAATGAATTGAATGCTATTTTTTCGTCGTAATGTTGGCTATGTGAAATTATTGACTTGCAAAGGTATGTATTCCCCGCCCATCATCCAACACACACCTCACTAATGAAAGATTTGCCGTCCATCCTTTGAATTCCTCAAAATAAAATATCCGGCAAAGCTATTCTGTCCAGTTCGTAACCAATTCAATAAATTCTTGTTTATATCCAAAAGGATCGAAAGAAACAGAACTTTCCGATAGATCCAGGACCATCTGCTTAGAGACTGTCCCTTTATAATTCGATTGTTTCATAATTAATCCAAATCCACCAATGGCAGCCGAAAACTTCATATTTTCAGATGATTCAGATATATCTTTTGGTATATTATTAACTTCATGGGTAATCAACCTGCTTTGACTTTCATCTGGTTTTTTATATCTAAAATCAAATTGTGCATATTTTTCACTATTCATCACATCAGAAAGTACTAATTCGTACAGCGCCGTAATTGTTTGTGAAGATCCAATTTCACCTGCATCCGTTGAATCATTCTCAAAATCCTCGTTATTTAAACTTCGGTTTTCATAACCAATCAGGCGGTATGAGTCAACCATATTACCATTAAATATTATCTGGATTTTAGAATCTTTTGCTATTGTATAAAATTTACCAATTTCATGGGTGAACACCTTTTGGATTTGTTTTGCATTATCAATGTATTCGTAATTACCATTACCTTTGTTTGCAATTTGTTCCATCATGTGATCGTTCAGATTTCCTTCTCCAACACCCAATACTGTTAAATAAATTCCTAATTCCCGTTTTTCCTCAATTAATTCAACCAGTTCATCTGTTGAAGATGGCCCAACGTTAAAATCCCCGTCAGAACCTAATATGACCCGATTGTTGCCATCCTGGATGTAATTTTCCTCGGCTATTTCATATGCAGTTTGTATTCCGGCAGCACCTGCTGTTGAACCACCTGCACCGAGGCTTTCTATCGCGTCTTTTATTTTATCTTTTTCATCACCAAATGTTGAAGAAAGTAAAACACCTGCTTCACCAGCATACGTTACTATGGCTATTCTGTCGTTGTCTCTAAGGTTGTCCACCATTGTTCTAAATCCCGTCTTCAAGATACCTAATTTATCCGGCGAATTCATTGAACCTGATACATCAATTAAAAAAACATAATTCGAATTTGGTAGTTCTTTTTCAGGAATTGTTTTTCCTTTCATTCCTATCCGCATAAGATAATGATCAGTATTCCATGGACAACTGGATATTTCCGAATTTAAGGAAACATTTTCTCCGTTATCTGGTTCCGAATAGTTAAAAGTAAAATAATTAAGATATTCCTCAATTCTCACAGAAGCTTTTGGTGGAATTTGTCCTATATATAAATATCTTCTCATATTTGCATACGAACCACCATCGGCATCCACCGAAAAGGTAGATATAGGTTGGTCACTAACTTTTATGAAAGGGTTTTCTTCATAATCTTTGTATTTTTCATCATACGAATTTTGTATTGGTTCAATATCCATGTACGAACCACCATAATCTACGGAACAACCAATTAATACAAATAATAGTAACAATGGGATAATAAATGCATAGGATTTCATAGTATTGGATTTTAATTGTTTATCTATTGATGTAAAACAGGCCACAATGGTTGCTTCTAATTTTGTAAGCCGGTACTGCAGACCAGGCAAGTAGAGAATCACAACTGAATAATATTTTTCATTTCGCTCCCGGTGAGCCGGGAATAGGATCCATTAGATCCCGATGCGAAGCAATTGTTTCCATTTCGGCTAAACAAATTTCAATTCACCATTGTTCTTAAAATGTTGATCTCACTAATTTAACTGGCAACAAGAGTAAATTTTTTCAATACCGGATTGTTGACCTACAACAGGTTTTTAAAATTGAACACAACGCTTAACATTGGGAAAACGTTAATTTCAAAATCAAATCCCAGCAAACCACCCCCTTCTTTTTTACATTGTGTTGCAAGCTGGCATGTTACTGTTTTAGAAAAATTCTGGTTACATAGTTGGACGTAAAAAAATAGATACCGCTTTCTAATTTTGAGATTTCTATTTTTCTGTTTTCAGGAATAATCCCTTCCATTACTATCTGACCAGATAAATTTGTAATTCTAAAATTAATATTTGTTAAAGGCCTTTGATTAACTAAAATAAAATCACATGCAGGATTAGGAAAAACAGATATACCTTCATTAAAAACTTGCATATCAATATATGTTTCTGTAGTATCAATTCCAGGATCACCAATAACATAGTTGCCATTACTTGTCCCCAGCCAAATTGTAACTGTGCTATCATTTTCAGCGGTATGAGGAAGGGCTATAATTGAAGTTACCTTTAAATTAGTTATTTCATCATATGAAAACGAAGTCCAATTCTGACCATTATACATTGATATACCCCACATTTTGCTACAATACCAAATATTTCCTTGATTATCTTCATATAACGATAAAACCCAGTCATCAACTAAACCATCCAATGTTGTATAATGTTCCCAGTTTTCTCCATCAAATTTATAAACGCCATCACCGGAAGTCCCGAACCATTTATTCCCTTTACTATCAATTAAGACCCCATTTGACATATACCCATAACTATCCAGCGTGTATTTATTTATTACAGAACCATTGTATTCATATATGCCAAAATCAGTTAATATCCATTTTGTATCATCTGAATCAA
>JBNLCS010000059.1:0-2295 GCA_050303935.1 Bacteroidales bacterium | reverse complement strand
AAATATGAAAGTTTACCGGAGATATCTTTTAAAATCCCGAATAAACTAAAACAGTTTATGGTTTTTGCAAAACGGGATATACTGGCAAAACTGGCCAATACACAATATCTATTCATAAATATATTAGAGGCCCCATTATTGGGATTTATCCTTTCTTTCCTCATAAAATTTTACGATATAAGCAGTTCAAGTAATGACGGTTACACATTTAGTAACAACAGCAACTTACCGGTATACATTTTCATGTCTGTTATTGTGGCCATTTTCATAGGCTTGTCGGTTAGTGCTGAGGAAATTATCAAAGACCGTAAAATATTAAAAAGGGAAGCTTTTTTAAATTTAAGCTGGTCAAGCTACCTTCTTTCAAAAGTGTTTGTACTGGTAATTATATCTGCAATACAGGCATTTTTATTTGTTATTGTAGGTAACAGTATATTGGAAATAAAAAGTATGTACTGGCAATACTGGCTGGTATTGTTTTCAGCATGGGTGGCTTCAAATATGATGGGGCTTGTAATTTCTGACAGTTTTAAAACGGTTGTCACCATTTATATATTGATCCCGTTTCTTGTTATTCCACAAATAATACTAAGTGGTGTGATCGTGAAATATGAAAAACTTAACCCGACCATTTCAAAACCAAATAACATTCCCTGGTATGGTGAAATTATGACCGCAAGATGGGGTTACGAGGCCCTTGCGGTTTATCAGTTTAAAAACAATGAATACGGGAGGGAATTTTATAACCTGAACAAGATAATGAGTATCGCTGCGTTCAAAAATAATTATTGGATACCTAACCTCAGGAATAAGCTTGAATTTATTTCTGATAATTTAAACAAGAACGAATATAAGGAACAAATAGATGATCGTTTAAAAACTATACGTAATGAGTTCGTGCAAGAAATTGCAAAGAACAAACATGTCTCATTTTGGCAATACGAAAACCTTTATCCTAAAAAGATAACACAGGAAGTAATAAGTGATGCCCTAGAATACCTAAAAGACTTAAAAAAATATTACACAGAAGCATTTAATCACTACGATAAGAAAAAAGACCAACTATTATCTTCCAAACAAAAAACCATACGGGAAAGGGAAAAATTCCTGGATCACAAGAAAATGTATCATAACGAAAAACTTAAGGAATTTGTCGAAAATGAGAATGAATTTGTTAAAATACTAGAGTTAAATAATAAGTTATATCAAAAAACTGACCCAATCTATTTAGACCCTCCTCCCGTATTTTTAAAAGCCCATTTTTATTCACCCCAAAAGTATATTTTTGGAAAATACAGAAACACCTTTTGGGTAAACATTTTTGTTATATGGGGCATAACAGTTATTATTTACCTGATTTTATATTTCAGGTTGGCAAAGAAAATATTGGATTATATGGAAAAAATAGCAATACTGCTTAAAAAAGAATAAAACAAAAAAGGCTGCAAATGTTTTGCAGCCTTTCCAAGTATAGTCTTATTTTTTAATCTTCAACTATTTCAATCATTTTAAACGGCACCCTGATGATGGATTCATAATCTTCTCCTGCTTCCAACATATCTTCATCATCCTCTTCATAATACCAATTAATTACAACTTCGTTTTTCGCGTTATGTATGGCTTCAAGTTTCTTAAATACATCAAGAATACATTTTGATGAGCTGGTATTAAAATACTCCAATTGCACATTCACGGTTGTCAGCTTCAATGGATTTGCCCCATACTCATCTAACCAGTCAATCAATGGTTTATAAAATTCTATTGAATTTTCCGGTATCGATCTTCCTTTAACCTCCAATACCCCTTTTGCTACATCAAAATTTATGTAGGGTGTCTTGGGCGACCCTTCTATTGTCAATGGTTTCATAGTATTCTTAATATTATATCAAAATGTCTAAAACGAAAAAATAATAATCGTTATTAAAATTTTTAAAGGAATAATCCAACTTATTCCCGGTTTTACGTGCAATATCTACAAGCCCTAATCCCCCACCTCCTTTTTCGGTAATTTTTTGGTGGTTCAAAATAAACTTGTACATATCTTTCAGTTCATCTTTTGTAAGTGAATTAATTTTATCAATTTTGTCTTTTAAAAATTTTATTTTTCTAGTATTAATAAAGTTTCCTGTAACGATCTTATAATTTTCGGCTTGTTTATTAACAATTAATATTCCAAATTTAGGTTCAAACTGTTCTTTGAGATCGCTGGGAAGTTCATCTACATGATGGTACAGGTTTTGCAGGGCTTCAACCAATACATTATACAGTTTTTTTCTCACTTTAGATTGTTCTCCG
>JBNLCS010000058.1:0-4488 GCA_050303935.1 Bacteroidales bacterium | reverse complement strand
GTTTTATTTTTTTATTTGGTTTTTAAAATATTTTATTGTTTTTTCTAACCCTTGTTCCAAGGCAATTTCAGGTTCCCAGTTTTTTAAAAGTTCTTTTGCTTTTGCAATGTTTGGTTTTCTTTGAATTGGATCATCAGATGGCAATGGGTGAAAAGTGATTTTTGATTTTGATCCGGTCATATCAATAACCTTTTCTGCCAGTTCTAGTATTGTAAACTCTCCCGGATTTCCAATATTTACAGGGCCAATAGTTTTATCATCCGTGCCCATCATTCTCATCATGCCTTCAATCAAATCGTCAATATACTGAAAACTTCTGGTTTGTTTTCCATTTCCATAAATGGTAATGTCTTTGTTTAGCAATGCCTGAACAATAAAATTGGAAACTACCCGCCCATCGTTGGGGTGCATTCGCGGACCATATGTATTGAATATTCTTATTATTTTAATTTTTACATCATTCTGGGTATGATAATCCATAAATAATGTTTCGGCACAACGCTTTCCTTCATCATAGCACGAGCGTTTCCCTATTGGATTTACATTTCCCCAATAATCTTCTGTTTGAGGGTGAATATTCGGATCGCCATAAACTTCACTTGTAGATGCCTGCAGAATTTTTGCTTTAATTCTTTTTGCCAGCCCCAGCATATTTATTGCCCCCATTACTGAAGTTTTTATGGTTTTTATGGGATTATACTGGTAATGAATTGGAGAAGCAGGACAGGCCAGATTATATATTTCATCAACTTCAACAAAATAATCGTGCGTAATATCGTGTCGTACCAATTCAAAATAATGGTTATTCATTAAATGAACAATATTCTTTTTTGAGCCTGTAAAATAATTGTCCAGACAAATTACGTCATTTCCTTCATTTAAGAGTCTTTCACATAAGTGGGATCCAATAAAACCAGCTCCACCGGTTACTAAAATACGTTTCATTACTATTATTTTTCTGAATTTTGAAGAACAGGAAGCCTGCCAATGCTATAGTAGCTGAAACCCGTTTCATCCATATCATTTAACTCAAAAATATTTCTTCCGTCAAATATAATTTTATTTTTCAACAATTTTCCCATGATTTTAAAGTTTGGCAGCCTGAACTCTGACCATTCGGTAACAATAATAAGGGAATCAGCATCTATTAATACTTCATATTGATCTTCTACATATTCGATTGGATTTCCAATTCTTTTTTTTGCTTCACTTATAGCAACCGGATCATATGCTTTTACTTTTGCACCGGCTTCAGTCAATTGATCGATAAGTATCAAAGATGGTGCTTCTCTCATATCATCTGTTTGAGGTTTGAATGACAATCCCCAAATTGCAAAGGTTTTATTTTTTAAATTACCTGAAAAATGATTGTATATTTTTTTAAAAAGTATTGTTTTTTGATAATCGTTAACCTCTTCCACTGCTTTCAATACTTTTAATGGGTGCCCAAGGTCAATAGAACTCTTTACAAGTGCTTTTACATCTTTGGGAAAACAACTTCCCCCATATCCGGCACCGGCATAAATAAATTTGTTTCCAATACGGCTGTCACTACCAATTCCTTTTCTTACAAGGTTAATATCGGCCCCTACCAATTCACATAAATTAGACAGATCGTTCATAAAGCTTATTTTTGTTGCTAACATAGAGTTGGCTGCATATTTTGTCATTTCTGCTGAAGGGATATCCATAAATAGTATTGGGTGATTGTTTAAAGTAAATGGTTTGTACAACCTACGCATTATTTTTTCTGCTCTTGTTGATTCGGTACCAACTACAATTCTATCTGGTTTTAAAAAATCGTCAACAGCATTACCTTCCTTTAAAAATTCAGGATTTGAAGCCACATCAAATTCTATTTTTACACTTCTTTTTTTCAATTGTTCCTGAACTGTTTTTTTTACTTTTAATGATGTACCAATAGGCACAGTGCTTTTTGTAACAACTACCATATAATCCTCCATATTGTCACCAATATCACTGGCTACTTGTAGTACATATTGTAAATCGGCACTGCCATCTTCATCAGGAGGGGTCCCTACAGCTATGAAAGCTACTTCACAGTCATTAATTGAATCTTTAATTGATGTTGTGAAAAACAACCTCTTTTTTTCTAGGTTCCTTTCAACCACAGTTTCCAATCCGGGTTCATAAATTGGTATAATTCCTTTCTTCAGGTTCTCAATTTTATGTTCATCAATATCAACACATACCACTGTTGCTCCGGTTTCAGCAAAACAAGCCCCTGTAACGAGACCTACATAACCTGTTCCAACTATAAGTATTTTCATAGGGCAATTGTTATTTTTTTTAAAATTGTTAAATATTATTCGATTAATATAATGAAATTTTAGTTAATATTATGAACAACATTTTTTTACTATGTTTAGCTAATATGATGCAATAGATATATGTATTTTTTCATTTTTTTTCATATCTTTATAATTATATAAGGAATAAATTATATTTTTGCAGCTCTGAAAAAAAAATATAATGTCTAACTTATTAATTGTTAATTAGTAATTTATGAGTGAAAATTTAGAAAACAAAGCAAAAGCTGAAGATCAGGTGCAGGAAGAAGAGACCAGAGCTGCTGTAACTGAAGATCAGGAAGTCAAGCCAGAAGAAAAAAAGGCTGAAAAAGATCAGGAAGATAAACCTGAAGAGGAAAAAGCTGAACAAAATCAGGAAGATTCACCTAAGGAAAGTAAGGCTGAACAAGAAGCGGAAGAAGAATTCGATTGGAATAAGTATAAAGATGATAAAGATGCTTATTCAAAAGAAGAGAGGGCTAATTTTGAATCGATGTACGACCAGACCTTATCAACTGTTGCAGTAAATGAGGTGGTTCCCGGAACTGTAATATCCATGAATAAAAGGGAAGTGGTAATCAATATTGGTTACAAATCTGAAGGTGTTGTTAGTTTGAATGAATTCAGATATAACCCGGAATTAAAGAATGGTGATTCAGTAGATGTTTATGTTGAAAGCCAGGAAGATAAAAAAGGTCAATTGGTACTTTCCCATAAAAAGGCAAGGGCGTTAAGGTCATGGGACCGTGTGAATGAGTCACTTGAAAACGATGAGATCATTAATGGTTACATTAAATGCCGTACCAAAGGAGGAATGATTGTTGATGTATTTGGAATAGAAGCATTCCTTCCAGGTTCACAGATTGATGTAAAACCTATTCGCGATTATGATGCGTATGTTGGAAAAACAATGGAATTTAAAGTGGTTAAGATTAATCACGAATTTAAGAATGTTGTTGTTTCACATAAAGCACTTATTGAGGCGGAACTTGAACAACAGAAAAAAGAAATCATCTCTAAACTTGAAAAAGGTCAGATACTTGAAGGTACAGTTAAAAATATCACTTCATATGGTGTGTTTATTGACCTTGGTGGTGTAGATGGTTTAATACATATTACAGACTTGTCATGGGGCAGGGTAAATCATCCTGAAGAGATTGTAGAACTTGATCAGAAATTACAAGTTGTTATACTCGACTTTGATGATGATAAGAAAAGAATAGCACTGGGATTAAAACAATTAACCCCACATCCATGGGATGCCTTGGATGAAAAACTAACTGTAGGTGATAAAGTTAAAGGTAAGGTTGTTGTATTGGCAGATTATGGGGCTTTTGTTGAAATAGCTCCTGGAGTGGAAGGGCTAATCCACGTATCCGAAATGTCATGGTCACAACATTTGAGAAGTGCACAGGAATTTTTAAATGTTGGCGATGAAGTTGAGGCTCAAATATTGACATTGGATAGGGAAGAGCGCAAAATGTCATTGGGTATTAAGCAACTCAAAGAAGACCCATGGCAAAAAATTGATGAAAAATATGCCATAAATTCAAAACATAAAGCTACGGTCAGAAACTTTACTAATTTTGGTGTATTTGTGGAAATTGAGGAAGGTGTGGATGGTTTAATTCATATTTCCGATCTTTCTTGGACAAAGAAAATTAAACATCCGGCAGAATTTACTTCTATTGGGGCCGAGATTGAAGTGGTTGTTTTAGAAATTGACAAGGAAAACAGAAGGCTCAGCCTTGGACATAAACAACTTGAAGAAAACCCATGGGATGTATTTGAAACCGTGTTTAATGTGGAATCAGTTCATGAAGGTACAGTTATTGAAATTAATGACAAAGGTGCGATAATTGCATTACCTTATGGAGTTGAAGCTTTTGCTAACTTAAAGAATATTGTTAAGGAAGATGGTTCAACAGCAAAAGTTGATGAGAAACTGGAATTTAAAGTAACAGAATTTTCAAAAGGTGCGAAAAAAATTGTAGTTTCACACACACGTACTTTTGAGGATGATAAAAAAGCGGAAGAATTATCTAAGAAAAAACAAGATGGCGATGCCACAAGGAAGGCTGTTAAAAAGGTTAAGTCAAATATCGAAAAAACAACTCTTGGGGATATTAGCGAATTAGCTGCTTTAAAATCTGAAATGGAAGCTAAACAAGGAAAT
>JBNLCS010000057.1:0-3152 GCA_050303935.1 Bacteroidales bacterium | reverse complement strand
ATGAAAAGCAAAACCGCAATGGACATGGTTAAAGCTATCGGAGGTTCCCCAACCCCAATATCGTATGGTGAACTTTATACGGCTTTACAAAGTGGTGTTGTTGACGGGGCCGAAAACAACCCCCCCAGTTTCGTTACCTCCCATCACTATGAAATTTGCAAGTACTATTCGTTGGATGAACACACATCTGTTCCTGATGTATTGATTATAAGCGATGTGGTGTGGAATAATATGACCAGCAATGAAAAAAAGTGGTTAAAACAAGCTGTGAAAGAATCTGTTCAGTTACAACGTAAATTATGGGCAAAATCTGAAATTGAATCCCTTGAAACTGTAAAAAAAGCCGGTGTTGAAATTTACAAACCGGATAAAGGTCCTTTCAGGGAAAACGTAAAAAGCGTATATGAAAAATACAGGGACCATCAAATTATTTTCCCTTACATTGAAAGGATCCAGCAAACAACCGTTGAAAATGACTCTGTTAAATGATTCAAACGATGTGTAACATGAAAATCATCAGAATATGAATTTACGACAAAAAATAGATAAGTATCTTGAAAAAATTGTAGTGTTTTTAGTAATTGTTCTGGTAGTAGATGTGTTGTGGCAGGTAATAAGCAGGTATGTGTTGACCTCTCCCAGTTCATTCACTGATGAGCTGGCCGGGTTCTTACTTATTTGGGTCGGATTAATTGGAGCGGCATATGTTGCCGGAAAAGGAGAACACCTGGCTATTGACCTACTAATACAAAAAAGCGGCCCGGCCAGGAAAAGGGCACTTCAAATAATAATAAATGTCCTGGTATTTAGTTTCTCCTTTCTTGTTATGATTGTTGGAGGAATATGGCTCGTATACACACGCTTTGCCCTGGAAGTGAAATCAGCTGCATTGGAAATCCCCCTGGGGTACATTTATCTTGTGCTCCCAATAAGCGGAATACTAATTTGCTATTATGCATTAGACAATACAATCCTTTTCATTAAAAAGAAAAACTTGTAACATATGGAATTTTTAGGCGTTTTTATCCTGGTATTCAGTTTTTTAATTCTTTTAACTATAGGTGTACCCATAGCTTTTAGTATTGGAATTTCCGGAATACTTACAATGTTGGTATCAATTGACACCCTACCAGCCCTTACAACCCTGGCCCAACGGATAGCAACCGGGCTTGACAGTTTTACCCTGCTCGCCATTCCCTTTTTCATTCTTGCTGGTAATATAATGAACAGCGGGGGTATTGCTTTAAGGCTTATTAATTTAGCCAGGGTATTTGTTGGCGGTATTCCCGGCGGACTTACCTTTGTGAATGTTATTGCAAATATGTTATTTGGGGCCATATCCGGTTCGGCCGCTGCATCAGCTTCTGCAATTGGCAGCATTATGCATCCGGAAATGAAAAAAGAAGGATATGATGAAAATTATACCACTGCTGTAAATGTAAGTTCAGCCACAACAGGATTGTCCATTCCCCCAAGCAATATTTTAATCGTATATTCCCTTGCAAGTGGTGGTGTATCGATTACAGCCTTGTTTTTAGCCGGATATATTCCCGGTATATTAACAGGCCTTGCCATAATACTCGTGGCCATGTCCCTTTTTATTTACAAAAATAAAGGATTAAAAGGTTTGACCAGAATATTGGGCAAGTTATTTATCTATTTGGCAGCCATCATTCTAGTTGGTATCTTGTTACGATATTCAAGTCAAAAATTGTCATCGGGAATAAATGTTACCATTTATGCGCTTATTGGATTAATATTAGCCGTATTTATTGTTTTAAAAACTTCAAAAAACATCTCAAAAGCTAAAGAAGGCTTTAAAGTTTTTCTTGATGCATTGCCATCGCTTTTTCTTTTAGTTATTGTAATAGGAGGTATCGTAGCAGGTATTTTTACAGCAACTGAAGCTTCTGCGGCGGCAGTATTATATTCATTAATTTTAGCTCTTATTTATAAAGAAATCACACTAAAAGACCTGCCAAAAATAATACTGAAATCGACAACTACTACCGGGCTGGTATTGTTATTAGTAGGCACATCTATCGGACTTTCCTGGATTATGGCATATGAAAATATACCACAAACCGTGAGTGAATCACTTATTAATTTAAGTGATAATAAATTTATTATTTTATTAATTATTAACCTGATCCTGCTTTTCATAGGTATATTTATGGACATGACACCGGCAGTTTTAATATTTACCCCAATATTTTTACCAATTGTGAAAAACCTTGGCCTGGATCCGATTCATTTTGGAATAGTTATGGTACTAAACCTTAGTGTTGGTTTATGTACACCTCCTGTAGGTGCTGTTTTATTTGTAGGTTGCAGTGTTGCCAAAGTAAGCATTAACAAAGTGATAAAACCACTTCTGCCAATGTTCCTGGCGATGATCTTCATCTTGTTACTGGTTACTTACATACCTGAAATAAGCTTATGGTTGCCTAAACTTTTTGATTTCTAATTAGCCTCTGTAAGAAAACGTCAAATACTTCGTTATTTTCGTTTTTGAAACAGTCATTCCGCCAAGCGGGACTCCTTAAAATCAAGTCTTTGAAAGCCTCGTCTTTGTCGTTTTCTTGTCAGAGACCAAAAAAGAGTGAGTTTTGCAAGGACTAATTAGTAGTTTAACAAAACTGGTTTATTAAGGTATATCAATGATTCTTCCAGGTATTTATTAAAATCTTGTTGAGTTATTGTTGAACCATTTTCCTTTTCCCAAACTGCTGCAAAATAATATTTCACTTTATGATTACCTGGTTTTAATACAACAACATAACTTAAATCATCCTCTGAAATTTGTATTACATCATTATTTTTAAAAAACACAACCATCCCAAGGTTATCTTCATTTAAGCTTTGTTTGCCCCAGGTTGCAACGTACCCCCATTTTGTGTCAGCCGGCCCCTTAATTAACGGCAGTTCACCATATTTTACAATACCAGTACAAATATTTTCAATTTCGCCTACGTAACTTATTTCTTGTTTGGTCATTCTTGAGCCAGCTTTTATTGAAGTTATTACCTCTAAATCAACCTGTCCGGTCTCGCTTTTCCAATTATAATAATTTGTTTTAAAAGATGAATACAAATCACCATCCGTCTCAATTACACAAATAACACTATCTGTTTTGGCAACCCGTTCGGCAT
>JBNLCS010000056.1:0-3230 GCA_050303935.1 Bacteroidales bacterium | reverse complement strand
AAACTAAATACCCTAAAAAATAAGGGACAACAGATTGTAATATTAACGTCAACAATAATCAGTCCTTCTACGAAAGCGGTACTCGATAAATTTCAGGAGTCATACCCATCAACCAGGATCGTTAGTTACGACAATGTATCTGCTTCAGGTATCCTTGAAGCGAATAAAATATCATTTAACAAAGCACAACTGCCCTCCTATTATTTCGATAAAGCAAAAGTTATTGTAAGTTTTGGGGCTGACTTTCTGGGAACCTGGTTAGACCCTGTATCGTATTCTAAAGCCTATGCAAAAGGAAAAGAACTTACCAACGGGCAAAAAAACCTTTCAAAACATTACCAGTTTGAAAGTATCATGTCGCTTACCGGAAGTAATGCCGATACTCGCTACATGATAAAACCATCGCAAGAAAAAGTAATCCTTGCCAATCTATACAATAAGTTAACCTCATCAATTGGTGGAAATAAAATAAATACACGTCCGATCGATATAGACTTGGGTGAAGTAGCCGAAGACTTGCTTCACAACAAAGGAAAATCTCTTGTAATCAGTGGTTCAAACGACACAGAGGCCCAATTAATAGTAAACCTTATTAATAATTTATTGGGTAATTACGGAAAAACCATTGATATAGATAAAGCTTTATTGGTTAAGCAAGGAATTGACAGCAGCATCCTTCAGCTTAAAAAAGATTTGCAAAATAACAAGGTAGGTGGTATTATTTATTTCAACACAAACCCGTTTTATCATTTGCCAGCGTTGAAAGAACTATTGTCGGGAGTTGAAATTTCGATATCATTAAACACGCAACCGAATGAAACAACCGAAGGTGTTAAATATATTTGCCCTGATCATACATATTTAGAATCGTGGAATGACTTTGAACCTGTTGGTGGACATTACAGTCTTGCCCAACCTACAGTGGCACCTATATTCAATACCAGGCAAGCACAAGAATCATTATTGGCATGGGCTGGGGAAACCACAAAATATTATGACTTTATTAAGTCGTATTGGCAAAGCTCCATTTTCCCCAAAAGTAATTCATCATTATTGTTCCGTAATTTTTGGAATACCAGCCTACAGGACGGTTGCATATCAATTTCAGGTACCGGTAGTTCAACCATGGTGTTTAATGTTGCGGCAACCACCAATAATATCAATGATATCAACGATGCTTCAAACCCATCTTCACCAGAACTTATCCTATATGAGAAAATAGGCATTGGAAGTGGGGAATTAGGAAATATCCCCTGGTTACATGAAATGCCAGACCCTGTTACCAAAGCAACCTGGGACAACTATTTAACATTGTCGCCCAGATATGCCAGTGAGCATAAATTGAAAACCGGTGATGTTGTAAAAGTAAATGGGATAAAGGTTCCCGTTTATATTCAGCCCGGACAGGCTTATGGAACGTTTGGGCTTGCATTGGGCTACGGTAGGCAAAATGCAGGTATTATTGCCGACAACGTGGGCGTTGAAGCATTCAGTTTTTCCAAGTTCAGTGGTGAAAACCGTATGTATCATATTCATGATATAACCATTGAAAAAACAGGTGAAAACAGAAAAATGGCCATCACACAAACCCACCATTCGATGGAAGGGAGAGACCTTGTACGAAATGCATCGCTGGAAGAATTCCTGAATGACGAAGCTGCTGGAAACCACAAACATGAAGAAGTACAGCACCATGCGGTATCCTTATACGAGCAACGAAAATACCCGGGCCACCATTGGGGAATGGCGATTGACCTGAATAAATGTACCGGGTGCAGTGCCTGCGTAGTCGCATGCCAGGTTGAAAACAATATTCCCGTGGTTGGAAGAAATGAAGTAAGCCGGGTGCATGAAATGCACTGGATACGGATTGACCGCTATTACCATGGCGACATAGAAAACCCGGAGACCTTGCGCCAACCGGTAATGTGCCAGCACTGTGACAATGCGCCCTGTGAAAATGTTTGCCCGGTAGCCGCAACCAACCATAGCTCAGAGGGACTGAACCAAATGGCATATAACCGATGCATCGGTACGCGCTATTGTAACAATAACTGCCCTTACAAAGTACGGAGGTTTAATTATTTTGATTTCACCGGGGCCGATACCCTTAAAGGAAACGAATATGATGTGGCCGGTATGCAGCTTGACCTGCCCAGAATGGTTTTAAACCCCGATGTTACTGTACGTGCAAAAGGTGTTATAGAAAAGTGTTCTTTCTGTGTACAACGTATTCAGGAAAAGAAATTGCTGGCCAAAAAAGAAAACCGCGTGCTTGCTGACGGCGAAATAACCCCGGCATGTGCACAGTCGTGCCCCGCAGAAGCCATTGTATTTGGTGACCTGAACAACAAAGAAAGTAAAGTAGCCAACTATTTTAAAAATAAAAGAAATTATCACCTGCTGGAAGAGATCCACACCTTACCATCGGTTGGTTATTTAACCAAAATACGTAATAAAAAACCGGATAATAAACCGGGAGAAAAGATAGAGCATGAGGACCATGGACAGCATGGTGCATAATTTTATTAACTATTAACTAGAAAAGAGAGAATAAATATGTTTGTTTCGCCACTTAGGGAACCACTGATACGAGGAAAGAAAACGTACGGGTTAATTACCGAAGATATAACGAGGCCTTTGATGAGTAAGCCCGGAAAACTATGGTACGTTGGTATGTTTTTGGCAACAATGGCCCTGGTATTCTGGGGTTGGGCAATATTTCAAACATTGTTTTACGGCATAGGAACATGGGGTTTAAACCGCACCATTGGATGGGGTTGGGGAATTACCAATTTTGTATGGTGGGTCGGGATAGGCCATGCCGGAACTTTTATGTCGGCTATCTTGTTACTGTTCAGGCAAAAGTGGCGTACAAGTATCAACCGTTCGGCAGAAGCGATGACCCTTTTTGCTGTAATGTGTGCCGGTTTTTTCCCGTTAATACATATGGGGCGCTTGTTACTGGGCTTCTTCATTTTTCCGTACCCAAATACACGACTGGTATGGGTAAACTTTAACTCCCCGCTTCTATGGGATGTTTTCGCGATTTCAACGTATTTTCTTGTTTCATTGTTATTTTGGTATGTTGGATTGATCCCTGATATTGGGACAGTGCGGGACAAGATCACCAATAAAACGAAGAAATTTATATACGGATTGTTAAGCTTTGGCTGGACCGGGTCGGCACGTCACTGGCAACGCCATGAGCTTTTAAGCTTAGTGTTGGC
>JBNLCS010000055.1:0-3541 GCA_050303935.1 Bacteroidales bacterium | reverse complement strand
AAAATGGTTCACATCTTTTTTGATTGTTTTTAGTTTTGGTATATTTGCTTATTCAGCAACAACCATTACCCGATATGCTGTTGATGGGGTTTTTAGAAATTATTACAAAGACAATAAATTGAAAAAACGTATTAAACGATTACGGGACCATGTTGTGGTTTGCGGTTATGGACGGAATGGAAAACAAGCCGTTGCTGAACTGCTTGATCATAATGAAACTATAATAATTATTGAAAATGATGAAAGTGTTATAGAAGTAATCCAGGAAAACCCTGATATTTTATATATTCATGGTGACTCAACCCAGGATCATATCCTTGAAATGGCCTCACTTGATAAAGCAAAAGCTCTGATTACCACATTACCAGATGATGCTGCCAATCTTTTTGTGGTACTTACATCGCGCGAATTTAACCCAAAACTTAAGATTATTAGCAGGGCATCTGATGATAATTCAGATCGTAAACTTAAAAGGGCAGGGGCATCAAATGTTATTATGTCAGATAAAATTGGAGGCCAGCGTATGGCAAAATTAGTTGCCCAGCCTGATGTTGTTGAATTTTTGGATTATATTATGCTGCAATCCTCCGAAAATATTATTCTTGAAGAAATTAACTGCCAGCGCCTGGACAGCTTTTTTGAAGGAAAATCAATACGTGAATTGGAAGTAATAAATGATTCAGGAGCAAATATTATTGGTATGAAGCGCGGTGACAACTCCTATATAATTAATCCATTACCTGAAATTTTACTTACATACACCGATAAATTATTTGCTCTTGGTACAAAAAAACAAATAGAAAGTTTAAAAAATATTGTAGTTGGAAAAAGTTAATGTTATGGCAATATTTTAAAAAGTTTCACCACAATCCACTTTCCTGATTAAATTGCATGTATCTGTTCCATCCGACCATTGAAGAATTAAAAAATAAACGGATGAAAAATCACAATACAAAGTTTATAAAATTTCATTTAACGCTATGAATACTAAAATAATCAGTAAACCAACTTAATGTAAATAATTTTGTTATTGTTATTGTTATATTAAAAAAAATAGATATTTTTGCACACTTTCAAAATAAAGTAAAATATATTAATAATTAAATAGCAAATGTACTTAACAACAGAAAAGAAAAAGGATATTTTCAAAAGTTATGGAAAATCGGAGAGTGATACCGGGGCACCGGAAGCTCAAATAGCTTTATTTACCACAAGAATAAATCATTTAACCGAACATTTGAAAAAATATAAAAAAGATTTTGGTACGCAAAGGGCTCTGTTAAAATTGGTTGGTAAAAGAAGACGTTTGCTTGACTATTTAAAAAAGAAAGATATTGAACGTTACAGGGGAATATTGAAAAAATTAAACCTGAGAAAATAAAAGGCAATTTTTTAAATTGCCTTTTTTACTATAAAAAAGGGACCTTTTATTTAATTAATTAATAAAAATAGAATGTACAACGCATCTCAAAAAACAATAGAACTGGGAGACGGAAGATCCATAACTCTTGAAACCGGAAAGTTGGCTAAACAAGCTCATGGTTCGGTAGTAGTAAAACAAGGTAATACCATGTTATTGGCAACTGTAGTTACTGCCGATGATGCCAAGGAGGATGTGGATTTTATGCCATTGTCAGTAGAATATAAAGAAAAGTTTGCAGCAATTGGCCGCTTTCCCGGAGGTTTTATGAAAAGAGAAAGCAGGCCAGGTGATTATGAAATACTTGTGTCCCGTCTTATTGACAGGGCTTTAAGGCCTTTGTTTCCAGATGATTATCATGCTGAAACATTTATAAATGTAAGTTTGATATCCGCCGATGCAGATATAATGCCTGATGCTTTAGCAGGTTTGGCTGCATCAGCAGCTTTAGCAGTATCTGAAGTTCCTTTTAATGGTCCTATTTCGGAAGTAAGGGTTGCAAGGATTGATGGAAAGCTTGTTATCAACCCTACATTCTCGGAACTTAAAAAGGCCGATATTGATATAATGGTTGGGGCGACTATTGATAATATTCTTATGGTGGAAGGTGAAATGAATGAGGTGAGTGAAGACGATATGTTGGAGGCTATCAAGTTTGCCCATGAAGAAATTAAAAAACACTGCCAGGTACTGATCGATTGGGCTAAGGAATTGGGCATAACCAAAAAAGAATACAGCCATGAGGTAAATGATGAAGACCTGAGAAATACTGTTAAAGAAAAAACATACCAAAAAGTTTATGATATAGCAGCAAAAGGAACGTCAAAGCATGAAAGACATGATGCTTTTGCTGCCATTCAGGAAGAATTGGTTACTGAATTGATTACAGAAGATGACCCGGAAGCCGAAGTTAAAAAAATGCTTATTGGAAGATACTTCCATGATGTTGAGAAAGATGCTGTACGAAACCTTATTCTGGATGAAGGTAAGAGGCTTGATGCAAGAAAAACAGATGAAATAAGGCCTATATGGTGTGAGGTCGATTATTTGCCCGCAGCACATGGTTCTGCTATCTTTACCAGGGGAGAAACACAATCATTAACAACTGTTACCCTTGGTACAAAACTAGATGAAAAAATGATTGATGAGGTATTGATTCAGGGTTCTGAAAAATTTGTACTTCATTATAACTTTCCTCCGTTTTCAACAGGAGATGCCCGTATGAGTAGAGGAATAAGCCGTCGTGAAGTGGGCCATGGCAACCTTGCACACAGGGCTTTGAAGAAAATGGTCCCTGAAAACATCCCATATGCAGTACGGATTGTTTCCGATATATTAGAGTCAAATGGATCATCTTCAATGGCCACTGTTTGTGCAGGTACATTGGCTCTTATGGATTCCGGCGTAAAAATGAAAAAACCGGTTTCAGGTATTGCCATGGGATTAATTACGGATTCAGAAACAGGGAAGTACGCGGTGCTTTCAGATATTTTGGGTGATGAAGACCATTTGGGTGACATGGACTTTAAAGTTACGGGAACAAAAGACGGGATTACAGCAACCCAAATGGATATTAAAGTTGATGGTTTGTCTTACGATGTACTTAAGCAAGCACTGGAACAAGCTAAAAAAGGAAGGCTGCACATCCTTGGTAAAATGACTGAAGTTATTGAAGTACCAAGAGAAGATTACAAACCACATACCCCACGAATTGAACAGATAGACATTGCAAAAGATATGATAGGTGCGGTTATTGGTCCCGGAGGCAAGGTAGTTCAGGACATACAGGCCAAAACCGGAACAACGATCACGATTGAAGAAGTTGAAAACAAAGGAATTGTAAGTATTTTTGCTGCTGATAAAAACGCACTTGAGATGGCAAAGGCAAGAATTAAAGGTATTGTTGCCGAACCTGAAGTGGGCGATGTTTATGATGGATTAGTAAAATCCATTCAAAGTTTTGGCGCTTTTATTGAAATTTTACCCGGTAAAGAAGGGTTGTTGCATATTTCCGAGATTGACTGGAAACGTATAGATAAAGTTGAAAGTGTTCTTTCAGTTGGTCAGGAAATTCAAGTTAAGCTAATTGACTTTGATAAAAGAAGCGGTAAAAGCCCGGGG
>JBNLCS010000054.1:0-2138 GCA_050303935.1 Bacteroidales bacterium | reverse complement strand
TGCTGAAACTATCAATGAGTTTGCGTCTGATGATCAGAAGGAGAGATTCCTCCCCAGAATTTCACAAGGACAAACAGCTGCAATGGATTTAACAGAACCCGATGCAGGCTCCGATCTGCAGGCTGTTCAGTTAAAAGCAACATACAACGATGAGGAAGATAAATGGTACCTAAACGGTGTTAAGCGGTTTATTACAAATGGTGATGGGGATATTTCATTAGTATTGGCCAGATCTGAACCCGGAACAACTGATGGTAGGGGGTTGTCAATGTTTATATATGATAAAAACAGCAGTGCTGTAACCGTACGAAGAATCGAACATAAATTAGGGATTATTGGATCGCCAACCTGTGAACTGGTATTTAAAAATGCCCCTGCGGAACTTGTCGGACAACGAAAATTGGGGTTAATAAAATATGTAATGGCCCTTATGAATGGCGCCAGGTTAGGTATAGCAGCACAATCTGTTGGGATATCTGAGGCTGCTTACCGTGAGGCTTTGGACTATGCAAAAGAAAGAGAGCAATTTGGAAAACCTATTATTAAATTCCCTGCTGTTTATGAAATGCTTTCTTCAATGAAGGCCCGCTTGGATGCTTCTCGTTCATTGTTATACGAAACAGCCAGATTTGTTGATGTTTATAAAAGTTATATGCATATTTCTGAAGAGAGGACTTTGGAAAAAGAGGAAAGGGATGAGATGAAGCATTATCAGAAATTAGCTGATATATACACTCCATTGGCAAAAGGTTTATCTTCTGAAATTTGTAACCAACTGGCGTATGATGGACTACAAATACATGGTGGTTCAGGATTTATGAAGGATTATCCTATTGAAAGGATATATAGAGATGCACGTATTACTTCAATTTATGAAGGTACAACACAGTTGCAGGTTGTAGCAGCTATCCGGGGGGTTACTACCGGTGGGTACCTTAAGCAAATCAGGGCATATGAGGTTGAAGAAATAAAGCCGGAATTACACACGTATCGTAGGGTACTGATTAGTATGACTGAAGAATATGAAGAAGCTGTGAATAAAGTTGTGACTATAAACGATAATGAATTTACTGATTTTCATGCCAGACGTCTTGTAGAAATGGCAGGAAATATTATAATGGGGTATTTACTTGTTTTGGATACAAACAGGGAGAGTTCTTTCTGGAAGTCCCTTGAGGTATTCTTAAAAATTGCCAGGGCCCACAATAAGGCAAATGCAGAATTTATTAGATCTTCTAATGTGAATGATCTTGGTCGTTTTAAACACGAATAACGTTCCTGATTTGTAATAAAAGGTGTTCAAAAATTTACGTTTTCATTTTTGCGAATAGTTGTATTCTGTTAATAAAAATATTCTTTCGAGGGAATAAAATGAAAGTAGCTTTTTGAACATCTCTTTTTATCAAAATGAGGTGCAATATTTTTTTTGTATCCTGTGATTTGATGAAATAGGATTTACACTGTTATTTATTATTGGGGCTTTGTGGTTATATAAAGTATAAAACTAAAATTTTATCAACAACCATACTTCTTTAAAATTTAAGCATTTGAAATAGTTTCCTGTCGATTTTTCTAAAACTTCATTTAGAGTTAAGTATTTGTTTATCAACATAATAACATATACGTAAAAATACCCATTCCTTATTTTGACTTTCGTATAAAAAAAAGTTACGGTTATCTAATAAAAAAATAATTTTGTCAAACATTTTTGTAAAAAACCTGAAAAATGGTGATATTTATCATCAAAATTTGATTTTTTGAAATTTTAATTGAGGGAGATATGAAAGAAATCATGCAAGAGACAATCAGGGTTTTGAAAGAGAAAGTTAATAGAAACCTTGAAATGATCAAAGAAAACCAGCAATCAATTAAAGAAATCCTGAAAGAGCCTTTTTCAGAAGAACGTTCCAGAAGGTTGAAAGAAAGGTATGACATGAATAAAAATATGTTAATGGAAAACAATGATTTTATTAATGTTCAGCTTACATTGATCAACTTTATGGATAAGTATAAGAATTCGGTTGTTATGGCCCAGGTGTCAGACCGTAACAGGGTAATGGCCGGAGAAACGGTTGATTTCTTTGCGGCCACGATTAATGGTGAAATACCCTTTAATAATCAACATCCTTTGTTTGGTA
>JBNLCS010000053.1:0-6265 GCA_050303935.1 Bacteroidales bacterium | reverse complement strand
GCCAGGGATTTCCTATCATGGTTTTATCTTCTGAGTCAATTTTTCCATCGTTACTCAGGTCCTGGAAAATAACATCACCCGGTTGTGCTTTTGGTTGAATAAGGCTTCCGTCATGTGTATACTGATTTATTTGGGTAGTATCCTGGAATATCCCATTCGTTTTGTATCCCCAGAAAAATGCCAGGGGATAGCCGTCCTCTGCCCTGTAAAACTCTTCATAATTGGTGTACAAAACATTCGTTTGTCCATGAATTATACTATCAACGGTAGGTATATGCAAAACTTCATTTTTATTGTATGAGAAATTTCCGTTAATGCCAAAATTAAAATTGCCGATCTTTTTCTGGTACCCAAGTTCCGTTTCTATCCCCGTGTTTTTAACATCGCCCCCGTTCCCGATCGGATAGGAATTTTCATTAAGGATACCCGTAAGTTCAGGGACCTGAATAGTTACCAGCCAGTCTTTCTGAAATTTTCTGTACCAATCAAAAGCAAATGTGAAATTATCTAAAAACCGGGCATCTATCCCAATATCAGTCATCCTTGCTGATTCCCACCTAACAGACGAATTTGGTATCCTATCGGGAGTTGCACCAACATATTTTGTCTGCGGGTGGCCAAAATAGTAATTTTTGTCGTCCCAATTAATTGAAGACTGATATGCAAAAGAAGTAATGTTGTCGTTACCGTTTTGCCCATAGCTGGCCCTTATCTTCAGGAAATCTAAACCTTCAATTTGAAAAAAATCATCCTGGGTTAAAATATATCCGCCTGAGAAAGAATAAAAGTTACCGAACCTGTTTGACGGACCGAATTTTGTGGAACCATCCCGACGGAATACCGCGGTAAATAAAATCTTTTCTTTATAGTTGTAATTTACCCTACCAAAATATGAAAGAAATGATTCTTCATATTTTGAACCAGAGTTTGTTTCAAGGGAGTCAGCGGTACCATTGTCTAATATAGCATGTTCAAAATCCGGGATCGTAAGGTCATAAGCAGAACCTCCTACACTGAACCCTGTTGTTTCACGCACCGTGTTACCGGCAAGTAAATCAACGTTATGTTCTCCGTATGATAATTTATAATTGATCGTGTTTTCCCAATTATACCTGAAATTTCTGTAAAAGTTCATGTTTGCTGTCGAACGCTGGTTTATGTTCAGTGTAGATAATTCATAAACAGGGGTATAACTGTTATTCTCGTCTGCTGAAACATCAAACCCCATATCTGTTTTTACCTTCAATCCTTTTATAGGTGAAAGCTGAAGGTATATATTACCGAGTACTTTATTTGTTATTTTTTTATTCTGGTTTTGATAATACATGCTGGCAACCGGGTTTGTTTCTGAAGGGTATATGGACCTGCCATAACCATCCGGATTTGAACTATCATAGGGAAGAAATGTTGGGGAAGTGCTGATAAACCCTCTTATATAATTACCATAAATGTTTCCCACACCAATGCCATGGCTAGTTATATGGGCTATGGTTATATTTTCACCAAAAGTAAAAATATCATTAAAAATTTTTGATTCAGAATTTATTCTTGCCGTAATCCGTTCATAAGAAGATTGGTCATGCGTACCTACAATCCCGTCCTGTGCAAAATAGCTTATGGATGCGGAATATGTGCTTTTTTCAGAGCCGCCGTCAACACTTAATGAATGACTTTGAACCGGGGCATTTTTGGTAAACATGTGGTCTTGCCAGTTAACCGTTTTTACCGAATCCCAAACGGAAGGATCAATGAGGATATTTCCATTACTATCGTAGAGAACATCACCGTTTCCATCAAATTGCGGAAGAAACGGCAGGTTGTTTGGATATTTCCGGTTTGTTCTGTACGTAGGATTGGAGTTTATATATGCTTCATCCATAAGCATTACATATTCCTGCGTACTAAGCACGTCTACCTTGCTGAGTACATTCTGCACCCCATAATATCCGTCATACGAAATATGGGTTTCACCTGCTTTACCTTTTTTGGTTGTGATCAATATAACCCCGTTTGCCGCCTGTGCCCCATAAATGGCTGAAGACGCAGCGTCTTTAAGGATATCTACCGATTCAATATCAGAAGGGTTTAAATAAGCTATATCGCCGGTAGGCACGCCATCAACTATATAAAGCGGTTCGGCGTTCCCAATGGTACCGACCCCTCTGATACGTACCTTAAAATTTGAACCGGGCTGTCCTGAATTTGAAGTTATCTGAACCCCGGAAGTCAAACCCTGTAAAGCCTGTTCCAGCCGCAAACCATGTTTTTGTTCTATTGCATCATTTGAAACATGGGTGTTAGCCCCAGTGCTTAATTTCTTTTTCATACTCCCGTAACCAACTACTATAATCTGGTCAAGTATTGTAATGTCGGGAATAAGGGATACATTGATCTGCCCCTGGTTTCCAACTACCATTTGTTCCTCCAAATAGCCTATATATGAATACATCAACACGGTTTCATTATCAGGCACATTTAAGGTGTAATTTCCTTCGTTATCCGACACTGTTCCCTGGGTTGTACCTTTGATAAAGATATTTACCCCTACCAAGGGACTGCCCTTCTCATCTGTTATTGTACCGGAAATAGTTCGTTCCTGAGCATAACTGTTTCCCATAAAAATAATTGAAAGCAGCAACATACTCAATAAATTGGCCAATGGCCGGTTAAGGATCTGTAAAACTTGTTTATTTCTCATAAAATAAAAGTTAGTTGTTAATAGATTAAATTACATAGTTTTTTTTGTCATATTGTTGTAGTTCATGTACTTGAACAAGACAAAACTAGACCCTTTTTCACTTATGCATCTTGAAAATCCTGCTTAAAATCTTTGAAATTCTGTATAAATTTGAACATATGGCAATAAAACAATATAATCACCCAAAGAACCGATTCATATGTTTGAAGAATTCGTAAAATATGTAAACAGTTATACAAGGTTTAATGAATCTGAGTTGATCATTTTACGGGATTTTGCAGAAGAAAAAATTCATATATGTTTCCGTACTGAATGGTGAGAAACTTCGCCATTTAAAAATATGTGAAGCGAAAGAAAAACTGGTCGATTATTTGATATCTTCAGGTCTCGACTATTGTATAATATGTCCCAATGGCTTTTTCTCCGATATGGAAGATTTTCTGAAGATGACCAAATCCGGAAAAGTATATCTTTTTGGAGATGGGAATTTTAAACTCAATCCCAGTTATGGTGATGATCTGGCTAAAATATGTATCAATGCAATTAAAGGCGTAGAAAGGGAAATGGATGTGGGAGGTCCCGATACATTAACACAAAATGAAATTGCAAAACTTGCATTGCAGTCTTGTGGAAAACCGGAAAAGATCAGTCACTTACCCGATTGGATCAGAAGATTTACCATATGGACAGTGCGCACATTTACTTCATCAAAAACATATAGGCCCTTTGAATTCTTTCTTACCACCATGAATATGGATATGGTTGCACCTCAATACGGCGCAGAAAGGCTGGAAGATTTTTTTAATGAAATACAGAATTAAGTAGACAGATCCTAAAAATTGTCTAGCTGATGTGAATTCATTATTTTAACATTAAAATACCGGTTTCCCGGGGCAATGAGAAACAGGTGAAAGAGTTGTTTTAATTATGAATTTGTTGGTAATGTGTTAATTTTTAAAAATCCTCTGGGATTTTATGATGAAAATAATGTATGGAGTGAAGATGCCATCTTCACCGGTAAGAGACTCTCTTTTCTTTAGCTTATCCAAAGCTCCTTTCTCAAATTCTTTGAAATTAAAACCTTCTTGTTTTTTCATAATGTATCAAGTAACTAAATTGTTAATTACGCTTGATACAGTTTATTAAACAATCTCGATATATCCAAAATAACCCCCCTTCACTTTAATTCATCAAATTATAATTAATACTTTTTACCCCAAAAACTTACCATTCACCACATTATCATTACATTTTACTACAGAATCATAAGCCTCACTACATATTTATAGTAAGCTGATTTCTTCCTCTGTAATTTCGAATCAAAACAAAAAACGGAGGAAAATCAAATGAAACATTTTACATTAAGAACTGCAACGTTGCTTGTAATCATCTATTTACTTAGCCTAGCAGCCAATTGTCAAACTACCGGCCGCGAAATTATGCTTAAAGCAGCTGATCGCCCTGATGGTGATACAAGAAAATCGGTTATGCAAATGGAACTTATTAATAAACGTGGTAGCAAACGTGTGCGTACCATGATTTCTTATTCAAAGGATTACGGAAAGGATAAAAAAACCATTATGTTTTTTCAGGAACCTGCCGATGTGAAGGGTACCGGATTTCTTACCTGGGATTATAATGATGAGGATAAAACAGATGATCGCTGGTTGTACCTGCCTGCCATGAAAAAAACAAGAAGGATTAGTGGTACATCAGCTAAAAAAGAATACTTCATGGGATCCGATTTTACCTACGATGATCTGGGCAATCGTGATGTGGATGCCGATGTTCATAAACTTTTACGCGAGGAAACCATCAATGGGCAGCTTTGCTGGGTTGTTGAAAGTACCCAAAAGGATAATGACGATGTATATTCCAAAAAAGTTGGATGGATTCGCAATGACAATTATATGGCGGTTAAAGTTGAATACTATGATAAGCAAGGAAGCATCCTTAAGATTCTTGAGGTTAACGAAATTAAAAAGGTTGATGGCTTCTGGACAGCTGCCCAAATGACCATGACCAATAAGTTACGGGATCATAAAACCATCATCAGGTTTGAATCCATGGCATTCAATATCGCTATTGACGATCAGATGTTTACTGTTAATTCTCTTGAAAAAGGTTATATCCAAAATTAATGATGAATGGTGAATTGTGAAATGTTTAAGAGAATTAATGAAATCATGAAAAAAATAATCGTAATAGTTATAGCAATAATTATTTCATATACAGCTTTTTCTCAACAGAATAATGGAATAGTTATTAAAGGTTTTGTGGATACGTACCATGCCATGAGAATTGATGGGCCAAATGATTTCATGGCTTCCAGGTCCCGGTTCAGGGGTGAGATTGAAAAGTTATCAGGCAATTCATATTTGTTTGTTTCTTTCAATGCAGTACATAATGATGTCCTTCCTAAACTCACCGGAATTCAGTTTCGGGAAGCTTTTCTTGAGTATACTGGCAACAATTGGGGGGTAAAAGCGGGCAGACAGATCATTATTTGGGGCAAAGCAGACGGGCTTAGAATAACTGATATTATCGCTCCTATGGACCTAACGGAGTTTCTGGCACAGGATTATGATGATATCAGGATGCCGGTAAATGGAATTGTTTTAAACAAATTTGGTAAAAACTGGGATTTAGACCTTGTATGCATTCCTGTATTCGAATCCTATGTTTTGCCTGGTGAAAATAATCCATGGGGTATTGGTTATTCTTCAATAGGTGAAGGGATTTTAGTGGATGAAGCTGCAAAACCGGAAGCCAAGTTTTCAAATATGGAGTATGGAGGAAAATTATCGTTTTACTTATCAGGAATTGATTTTGATATTTCAGCATTACAAACCTGGAACAAAGCGCCGGTTTACAACTATTATCTTGATAACAACGATGGTTTCCATATCAAACCGGAACACCACAGGTTGGGATTTGTTGGCGTTGGTTTTTCAAAATCGCTCAGTGTTTTTATACTTAGGGGTGAGAGCGCCTTTTATTTCAATAAAAAGTTTTCATCCAAAATAGAGAACCTTGAAAACGGACTTTCAGAAAACAACACCATCAATTACCTTGTTGGTATGGACTGTTACCCCGGAAACGAGTGGACTGTTACCTATCAGTTTTCGGATGACTATATTATTGATTATTCTGATTACATCGAGAGTTCGGAACATACATATTTATCTACCATTGGCGTTTCAAAAAAAATATTGAGAAGCGCACTTTCCTTATCCTCCTTCGGATACATTGATTTAAACAATGGAGATTTTTTTAACCGTACAAGCGCTGATTATGCTCTTTCTGATAATATCCATCTAATGGCCGGTTTCGATTGGTTTCACGGAGACAAAGGCCTGTTCGGTCGATACAATGACAATTCGGAAATATTTGTGAAGGCAAAGTTTAGTTTTTAGAGAATGATGAATTAAGAATGATGAATTATAAATGGGGGAATTGTGAATGATGATTGGATGAATTGTGGGGTGAAAAGTAAATGATTTAAAATTTTTTGAGAATGAAAGCGAAAAAAATAGAATTCAAAGCTCTTTTCCTTAATAATATTCT
>JBNLCS010000052.1:0-3263 GCA_050303935.1 Bacteroidales bacterium | reverse complement strand
TCATGTCGCATAATGCGTCCCCCCGCTTTCTGGTTTAATAATCGTACTGAGCTTTCCATGGCCGTTACAAAGTCGGACCTTCTGTCTTCTGATCCTGGAGGGAAAAGGTTGTTTAGTACTTTCCCACTTAAAAACTTCACTTGCAGGACTTTTCCTTTATATTCGGATGACAATCCCAGTATATCACGATAAAATCCCTGCTTTATCCTGTAAACCAGGTCTTCGTATACCGAAGATTTTACATCATAACTTCTCAGTAAAAGGCCCTTTCCAAGGGTCTCGTATATATTCCCCACAGAGAAATCAAAACGGCTATATGTATATTCAATATTGAACTGGCTAATACGATAATAATCTTTATTTATTGAATCACTGGAAAAAAAAGCTTCGTTCCTCATTCTTATTTTCAGGTCCTTTTGTCTGTACTGTAAGTTTAATTGGTTGTATAAAGTGTTTCTGTCATTTGGGTGTGAACCCGGGATATTGCCAAATTGATATTCTGATAGGTTATATCCACTGATCTGAGAAAATGAACTCCCGGTGTTTGATAAAAACAGGATTGTTAATATTTTTGTTAGTGTGTTCTTCATGCTACTCTAGTCAGTCAAATATTTATTTATTTTATTTCTTAGGTCTTGTTCGTCACCTGCGGAGTATCCCACGTGGGTGTAAACAATTTCATTTTTGTTGTTTACAAAAAAAAGTATAGGAATAGAATTTACATTAAAGTCACTCATAACTTCCTGCTCTGTATCCAGGAGTATTGGGTACTTAATCCCCATTGCATTGCTAAAAGGTTTTACTTTGGCCTGGTTCCTGGGGCTGTCAATGTTAATACCAATAACAGATACCCCTTTATCTTTAAACTCATCATGTAACTTGTTGATTTTTGGAATTGACGCCTGGCAAGGTTTACACCATGTTGCCCAGAAATCAACAATTGTTAATTTTTCACCTTTTAATTCATTAAAACTTACCTGTTCTTTTTCAGTGTTTTCAAGGGTGAAATTATACACCTGCTGGCCATTCAAGGCGGTTGTTGCCACTAAAATAATATAAAATACTGTTCTCATTGTTTTTACTTATTTGACGGAAGTAAAACAATAAGCTTACATTTATTTGAAAACTATTATGTTAAAAATATCTTAAATTAGTGGGATTGTGGTTCTGTAACTTACTAATTTGCTTTTAACCCAATAGATATTGAGCAATACACAGTTTATCGGAATTATACAGGCTAATGTTAAGTCAACAGAAAAGTGATGCATATAACTGTTTGGGAAATTAACAATCTATACACTAGTTAAGGTATTTCTTAACTTTTTCCAGCATTAAATTATCTGGTATGGGTTTGTTGGTATATTTTTCAAGAACATCAAGCATTTCATTTAACAAGCCCGGGTTAAGGCATAGTTTAAAGCCTACTTTCCGTAACATATCTTTCTCCCTGATTGTGATTTTACCATCCACCCGTATCATAAATAACAGATAATAAAGAATTTTCATTCTGTCATTCATGTTATCAGGAAGCTTAAATTCAAAACCTTTCGGGTTTTTCTTAACGCTTTTTATTTCTTCAACGCTTAAACCCATTTTGTTGCCTGTATCTTTTATTAATGCAATTTCATTTGCATCGTATTGCCCATCTACTTCGCTTATCATTATTAACATGGCAATAAGGCTCTTTTTGGTATCGTCATCAAATTGGCTGAAAATTCTTTCCATTTTTTACAATCGTTCTTTTAATATATTTACTAAATCATCCCTGTTAAGTTTCACAGGATTGTTCTTATTTCCGGTTTTGTTCACTATTTTTTCTATATCAGAAAGGGTAATTCCATATTCCCCAAGTTTTGGTATCTTTAATTCTGAAGTAAGTGAATACAGCCTTTCAATAAGCATTTCAGCAAATATATCTTTCTTATCTGTTTTATTGAAGAAAATTTTAGTAATATTTTCATATTTTAAAATGGTTTTTTCATCATTAATTTCGCGTGCTTTTTTTAACGTGTAATCATTACATACCGCCATAAGGGTACCGCACACAATACCATGCGGGATATTGAAAAAACCACCAAGAGGGGATGCAAATCCATGTACTGCACCCAAACCTGCGTTGGCCAGTGTAATTCCTGATATCATGGCAGCATAGGACATATCACTCCGTGCATTGACATTGCCCCCATTTTTAAAAGCAATAAGTAGCGACCGGTTCACAGCTTCAATAGCTGGCAAAGCAATACTTTCTGTTATGATATCACATTTGGACGACAAATACGATTCAATTAGTTGTGTCAGGGCATCCATTCCACCTGCGGCTGTTATTTCCGGTGGGCATTTTACGGTTAATTCAGGATCAATAATGGCTATGTTGGGGATATAATTATCATGCCGGAGAGATTTTTTAAAACCATTTTCACCAATTTCAGAAATCACTGCATTTTTTGTTGTTTCACTTCCCGTTCCTGCGGTTGTAGGTATAGCTATAAAAGGCACCTTTGTTCCTTCAGGTTTTTTTGTACCAACACCTTCCAGGTACGTTTTAATGGGTTCGTTACAAGTAATCATGGCGGCTATTGCTTTTCCTGCATCCATAACACTACCGCCACCAATGGCCACAACAACATGTATGTTTTTTGAGTGGTACAGGCCTGAAATAAGGTCAATCATTTGCGGGGAAGGTTCTGTTGCGATCTTCTCAATATAGATTGATTTTGTATTTGTTTTCAATGATCTGGTTATCTTATCAAGAAAACCTGTTTTAATGAGAAAACGTTGACCTGTAATTATCAAAACATTAGTGCCAAATTGTGAAACCTGACTGGGCAGGCTTGAAAGGCTCCCTGGTCCGAACACAATTTTTGGTATGGATGAAAATTCAAATGCTTTAATCATTTTTAAAAGTTTTCTGGGTACAAAATATTGTGTTTTATGCCTTCTCGTGGCTTAGCCATCCAGTCTTTCACCGTTTCCTTCCATTCGAGGTAATGTTGTGTGTCTTTGTGTGCTAGGGCTGCTTCTTCCGAAATGTATGCTTCATATAATGAGAATTTTGAAGGGTTATTTGAATCCTGAAGAATATCAAACCTTAAATTACCTTCTTCTTCTACTGATTTTACATGATTTTTCCTGGTAGCTTCAATAAAAGCATTTATCTTTTCCGGTTTTACCCAAACATGGACTATTGTTACTGTCATAAATAAGGATTTTTAGCTTTTTTACAAATATATTTTAAATATACTGTAATACTAACTTTTTCATTT
>JBNLCS010000051.1:0-3952 GCA_050303935.1 Bacteroidales bacterium | reverse complement strand
ATTAGCAGTCCTGCACGGTTTCTTATTTTTTGTAAAGTTGCCATTAGTTAGTATAATTTATAATTTCGAGGTGCGAATATATAAATTATCTTATAATTTTCAGCACTAAATGTTGAATTTCATCTGTGCATAATTTGTTTTCAATTGTCATATGGAATTGCATGATGAAAATAATTATCGCTCATATAGTTAATGATTATATTTCAGCACACTTGTTTCTTTTTTCCAAAAATATTTAATGTATTATGATTTATTACATTACCCATGTTTAATCTTTTTGTATTTTGCTTTCCATGGATATATTTGTAACGCTGTCTTTGTCATCAACTTTAAAATTGAAACCATTTACCCCCATATCTATATTAACTACTTCTTTACCATTTTCTTTAACTTTAATAAACATGCCTTTATCGCTAAATTCCAAGCGGACTTTATCAGATCCGTCATCAATGTTCATATAAAATCCATTTTTATCGGCATTCATATAAACTTTACTGTCATCATCATTAATATCGAGATTAAAACTAGAATTTTTATTAAATTCTTTGCTGATCTCTTTTATTATTTCTTTCTCAATTTCATCGGAAATAGTTTTTTCGATTGATTTGTTGTATTCATGGCTCACTGTTTCTTTTCTATCATCTGAAATATATTCATTGTGAATGACCGGGTCAGTTGTTTGGTTTATTGCTATTAAACTATCAATAATATCTTTATATGCATGCAGTTTACGGGGTTTTATCCTTTTACCTTCTACAAATAACTTTTCTATAGTACCAGAGGTATCTACTTTAGCGAACAGATGGGTTCCGTCTTTTAACTGCGCATTTAAAACTGTTAGTTTTTTTTCTTCATTTTCAGTATTGGTGTTTTCGTTTACCATAAATGACATTAACCCAATACTTAAAAAGAAGAAAATTGTTACGATTATTCCTTCCCGGAATGTAGCAAACCGGGATTTTCCGAAAAGGTTTGATATCCTGTTAAACAAACCGTTTTTATTGTTTAAAAATGTAAGTGCCATATTTTGTGTTTTTATATTGAATTCGTGAATGGTAGTTAATGCTTTGGCCAATACTATTTTTTCTTCAGGGTTTTGGGCTGCATATGTATCACAGCACTCTTCCCTTTCTTTTCTTACAATTGAAGATACCCACCATACTGCCGGGTGAAAGAAAAAAAGTATTTCAATAATTTGCTGAAAAACATTTACCAAATAGTCATTTCTTTTTATATGTGCGAGCTCGTGCTGAAGCACAACATCTAATTCATGGGTATTAAGTTTTTTTAATGTCGTTTCGGGCATTAATAAAACAGGACGCAAATGACCTATGATCATTGGACTGTTGACCTGTTTTGAAAATTTCGAATTTATTTTCCTATGAATCTCGTAACGATTGGCAATTGAACTAATCTTATCTTTTAGTTCATGCGAAACAGGTTGTGTAAGATAGTTTTTTAATCTTTCAACATAAATTAGTAAACCAAAATAACGTAATAGCAAAATGGTTACACCAATAAAATAAATAAATACAATTGCTGGTAAATATGTGTCATACAAATCTATGAAAGCTTCTAAGATACCATGAAGGCTATTATTTTTAATGGTTTCCATGGTTGAAAGTGTTTGGGAAATTTCACTTGTAATCAGTAAATTTCTATATACCGATACATATGTAATAATTGCACTTACCGGGAAAAGCAGAATAGATGTTACTGCTAAGAAATACCTGCTTTGGGCACTTGATTTACGCATTGCAATTAAGAAAGTCCCGAGGCAAAGGGCTATTATAATACCCTGCCATAACATGTGGAGCAGCATTATACCTAATGAATAGGTAATTTCTGGCGGGAGTAAATTAATCATTTTGTTCATATGTTAAAAAATTAATTAATAGTTTCATTGTAAATTATTTCATGTAAAAAACGATTATATGTTATCGGTTAATAGCTTTATCTTTGAGATTAATTTTACATATTCATGTTTCTTAAGTAAATATTCGTATTAAATTTCTCAAAGGTGTTCCTTATTTTAATTTGTCCTGCTGTTCGGTAATCAATTTTTTAATTTTTTCCAATTCACTATTAGTTGCTTTATGGGTACCCAATGCATTCATAACCAGTTTATATGCTGAGCCATTATAAACTTTGTTCAGTACTTTGTCCAGGAACCGTTCTTCAATTTCTTCTCTTTTTACCAATGGGATGTATAAATGGCTTTTCCCGGCCTGACTTCTGTCAAGCATTCCTTTCTCATGCATAATCTGCATAATTTTCAGGACTGTAGTGTATCCTACATCCTTCTTTTGGTTCAGTACATTGTGTATGTCTTTAACTTTACATTCACCCAGTTCCCATAAAACTTGTAATATCTCCAGTTCAGCGTCAGTTGGATTAATTGTTTTTTTATTCATTTTATTGTACATATATTTGTTACGAAGTGTTTCGTAACAAATATACGAAGCATTTCGTAATAAACAAATAGTTTGTTGTTTTTTTCATATTTTGGAATTGAAATAGAAAATAGCTTACGTTTAATTTCGCGTTTTATTTTAAGTAAAACGCTGTCAGGTCTATAGATACTGACCGGTTAACATCAGGTTTAAACCTGACAATGTCCGAAGGACTTGTCAGCGTTTTGTTTTAAAATTTCAACGTAATTTTAAACTAGTGTGGATAGTGTTAATTTAACGAACTAAAATTTTTGAATATATTTTTCTTTTTTCAAGGTAAATTTTACAGGCATAGCCAAAGCTACGGCGAAAAAATTTAACGCAGAAAAAAGGAAAATAGGGCGAAAATTAGTTTGGGAAATTAGCAATCTACACACTTTGGCTAAATATTTTTGTATTTTATTATAAAACAGATGTTTAATTGAATTTTATTTGTGTGAAACCCTCATGCCTGGCGTACACAACAAGGGCATGATTAAACATGAGGGTTCCATTTCATAGTAATAGAAATGCAAAACCAAAAATAGATATTATTTAACTGATAAACAACGCTTTATATTAGTTTTACTCGAATGAGATACCAAGTGTTATGCTATAATTTCTTGGCTGCGAAGGATAGTAATATCTTGGTGGATTGCCTCCAAATGAAGGGGCGTTAATAAGTACCATGGCAGGATAAATTTGGTTGAATATATTATTTATGCCTATCGTCGCCTGTATTTTGAATCTTTTATATTTAAAATTAGTCCCCGAGTTGAATGCAAGATGAGAATAAGGATCTGTTTTCGTATCGTTTAAATCATTTAAGTACATACTCCCTTTGTAATAAAATTTAAGCTTTACAAAAAAATTATTTTTGCGTAATACGGAAAGTAAGTACAAGTTGTTTTTAGCAACACCTGGAAGTTTGTTATTAGAAAAATCCATACCATTATCCGGAAACCAGACAAATATATGTGATGCAATATTGTATGTAAAGGTTGTTGAAACGTTTACTCCATTTTTACTTTCTGAATAAGGCCAGTTAAGTTGCAGGGTATTTTCTATTCCCATATGACGGGTTTTTCCTGCATTGATTTGCATAAATATTTCCTCACTTAAACGACGGGTAACTAGTAGCTTTTCGATAGTGGTATGGTACAGGGTTATATCATAATACAAGGTTTTTTTCAGGATCCTTCCCCGGATACCTGTTTCATACATAATTCCTGTTGCAGGTTTTATATTTTCATTAAATACACCTTCCGTGTTAAGGGTTTCTTCAAAAGAGGGAGGAGAGAACCCGGATGAAACCGAGGCGTATATATTTTCTTTGTCACCTAGTTGATAATTTATACCCAGGCGGGGAGAAAGTTGCCATTTAAATACAATATTGTTTGATAAGTCAACTGAATCACTGAAAGTATCTTTTAACGTATATTTCATATCGTTGGCACTTATTGAAATATTCCAGTTAAAGTTATCAGCTTTTACAGATCGCGCCAACAAAAAAATATTAT
>JBNLCS010000050.1:0-2074 GCA_050303935.1 Bacteroidales bacterium | reverse complement strand
CAACCTGAATGGTGGAATCAGTTTGCACGCACGAAAAATTTCTTTTGAACATCCGGTAAAAAAAGAAAGAATAGAAATTACAGCCCCTGTTCCTAACGATAACTTATGGCAAACCTTTGAATCAATGGTTGATTAGTTTCATAATAATGTCGGGTACTTATTTATTATTCTGCATTTTGTGAGACAGTTTCTAATATTTCAAAATATTGCTTTTGGTTATTTTTTATCAAAAACGTAAGTGAATGTTTTATTGAACAGTTATTAATCAGAACAATTGTTTTGTTAATATTTCGTTTAAAAGTGTACCAAAATATTTCCAATTTTTGTAGTAAAGAATAAATATGAAGTTTAAATTAATTATATTCTTATTATGCAGGTTTTTACTGGTTAATGCACAATCAATAAGTAGTGCTGAATATATAAACCAATTTAAAGATCTCGCAATTCAGGAAATGCAGAGGACAGGAATTCCGGCAAGCATAACTATAGCTCAAGGAATGTTGGAATCGGGAAATGGAAACAGCCGGTTGGCTATCAAGGGCAATAACCATTTTGGCATTAAATGTCATGGATCATGGGATGGAGGAAAGATTTACCATGATGACGATGCAGAAAAAGAATGTTTTAGAAAATACAAATCAGTTTATGAATCGTATATCGACCACTCTGATTTTTTAACCAATACACCCAGGTACGCATCATTGTTCGAACTTAAGCCTACGGATTATAAAGGTTGGGCTAAGGGACTGAAAAAGGCTGGTTATGCAACTGCCCCTGATTACGATAAAAAGTTAATCCAAATAATAGAACGGTATGAATTACATGGATATGATGTAGATTTTATAACACAAACCTTGAGCAATAACGAAGAATCATTTATACTGGAAACGGGACGTACCGTTAAAACCAACAACAACATCAACTATATAGTTGCCCGGGAAAACGATACGTATAATTCGTTGACCAATGAAATGGAACTGTTAAAATGGCAGTTGGCTAAATACAATGAAATAGATCAGGGTGCAGATATTAACAAGGGGGATATTATATACCTTCAACCTAAAAGAAACAAAGCGGCCGTTGGAAACAAAAAACACATTGTCAAACAAGGTGAAACCATGCATTCCATATCACAAGTTTATGGTATAAAACTAGACAAACTTTATCGAAAAAATCATATAGGAAAAGGTGACCAACCTGAAGTAGGAGAAGTTTTATGGTTACGAAAAAACAAAAAATCAACTAAACCCCCTATAAATAAAACTAAGGATAACCAGAAAAAGAACAACAAAGAAAAGAAGCAAAAAGAACTACCTGACAATAACCAAAACGAAATGGAATTTACCTTTGATTAATTAATATTTTACTTTTTTAAGTTCTCAATTTCTTTTTCAATATCAATAAGTAAACCATCACTAGCTTTTACTAATGGCAACCTGACAATGTTTTTACACAAGTTCATTTTATGTAATGCAGCCTTCACACCAGCCGGACTTCCTTCTTTAAAAAGAAGTTCATTCATTGTCAATAATTTGTAATGTAGTTTTCGGGCCTCTTCAAATTCTCCTTTACCGGCAAGGTTAACCATTTTTGAGTAACTGGCCGGATATGCATTTGCTATTACAGAAATTACTCCGCATGCACCTAATGCCATCATTGGAAAGGTTAATGCATCATCTCCTGAAACTACTTTAAAATTAGCAGGTTTATTTTTTAAAATTTGCATTATTTGCCCCATTTTTCCCGAAGCTTCTTTAATGGCCACAATATTTGAAAAGTCTTCAGCCAGTTTCAATGTAGTTTTTGCATCAATGTTTTTTCCCGTACGGCCAGGAACATTATACAATATTAAAGGTTTATCGCAAGATCCTGAAATTGTTTTATAGTGTTGATAAATTCCTTCCTGAGTAGGTTTGTTATAATATGGAGAAACCGATAATACGGCAGACACCTCTTTTAAATCGGTATGTTCTATGTAACGAACCACTTCCCTCGTGTTATATCCCCCTACCCCTAACACAATTGGCACCCTGTTATTATTTACCTTTGTTATAAAGTCAATTATGTCTTTTTT
>JBNLCS010000049.1:0-3250 GCA_050303935.1 Bacteroidales bacterium | reverse complement strand
ATCTTTAATAGCCGTTTTATTATCGTTATTATCCAGCAGCACAAGCTCTTTTTTTATTCTGTTGATATCACTGATCAATTCATTTGCAGAATTTTTTAAATAAATGAAGTCCTTGTTATTGTTAACTCCACATTCTTTTTTCACATCATAATAGTTGTTAAGATTTAATGTGTTTTCAGTAACCAGGGTACCTTCAATAAATTCTTTGGAAACATTAAGTGCTAACAGTGTTGACATTACTGATAAATACACCAAAAGGAACATAACATACAAAAAGTTGGTATGGGTTTCTTCCTTTTGTTTGTAGTTATAATATAAATAAGATGGAAGAAAAACAACGATTGGAAATGTTATACCAACTAGCATTAGTTTGCCTGCTCCCGGCCAATGCATAATTTTAAACAATGCACCTGTGAAGTCGGTGAAAATGGTTATAAATATTGCAATGTAAAGCCATTTGTACTTTTTGCCGTTCCCTTTGTAACAATTAACAACTGCGGCCGGCATAAAAAGAATACACAGGGTGAATATACCAGCAATAAGTAACCAGTTGGCCCCTGGCCAATGCATTAGTTTAAAAACTCCTCCGGTAATAACTAAAATAGCGGAGATAAACCCGGTGATATATATTTTATTTTTCATAATTTCATGTTTTAATTTAAAATTTATTCCTGATGAATAGCAAGGTAAGTAATGGTTTCATTTTCAGCAAGCAAAATATTGCGTTGCCAGGCCGATAAAATATTTAGGCAGGCAATTACATGTATATGTTTAAAGGTGTGTTCTTCCCAGTTTTGGGATTGGGGTAAACCTCCTGTATCGGATGTTTCCAACAACGAATTTAACAAGGATGTGAAATACGGGTCGTTTACACAATAATTTGTTAATTGCTCTTGATATTTTTGAACCTGCTTGTGCAATTCATATGCTTTTCCGGAATCGTTAGATCCTAACATCACTGACTGCACTGGAGATATGGCCATGATATCATCTATCTTTTCTATATCTAATGTACCATTCTTGTTTATAGCAGCTTGATTTGTTTCTGGTAAATATTTAATAATATCTATTTTGGTACGTTCAATAAAATCATAAAGTACATGTGTTGAACGATCAATTTCTTTAATATCGGATTCAACTGAATCATTAGATAAGGTTGCAATCAGACTTTTGTTTTGAACCTTTATAAGGGCAATTGATTCTTTAAGCAATTGATTTTCTTTGTAAAAATGATACAGTACAGGTTTTGAAGTATTAATGGACATTAACATGGAGAATAAAACAAACCATGAAATTGCTGCAATAAGATATAAGTAACTTCCTTGAATATAGGTTTCATTCCGGTACTTGTGTATGGTATAAGCCGGAATAAACACAAGTATCAGAAACACAGCCCCGGTTGCTAACATAAGCGATGCTCCTGGCCATTGCATGAGTTTTGATAACAACCCAACTAAATAAATGATGCCTGATAAAACACCAAATACATATAGGGTTTTCAGGTTACTGTTTTCTGCTTTTTTAAGACGGTAAATAAGCAGTATGGGCAAAAACAGGAACGCGAGTACCGAAAGCCCTATTAACAATAAGATATTTGCTCCGGGCCAATGCATAAGTTTAAACAACAAGCCTGAAAAAAAGCCAAAGCTCCCTATAATGGCAGAAATTAGCAACCACGTTAAATTCCCATCTTTTCTTTCCTTATTGATTACATAATTGGCTGATGGTAGAAAAAATAAGCAAAGAATTATGAACCCTAAAATGAGCATGATATTGGCAAAAGGCCAATGGTTTAATTTGAAAAGGGAAGCAAACATCAACAGCGATGTTGATAGTATTCCCGAGATCTTCATTGTTTGTTTCATTTTACAATAATTTTTGTCGATTAATAATAATGTTTGTTCCTGCACTTTTTGCAGGTCTTTAATGCCAAACCGGGTTTTAATTTTCTCAAAAGCATTTTGAAAATCATTACCCTGTTTCATTTCAGTCTCTATTTCGCAACACATATGATCTATCAGATCATCCCGCAAATGCGAAAAAGTAACTTCGGCTTTATCGACGGTCTCGGTGATTTGTCGGATGTTTCCCCTGGTGAGTTCTAGCATAATTTTAATGCCGGATTTGGATGAATCAGGATTTTAATCGTATTTATAAATTCTTCCAATTCAAGCACTTTCTCTTTTGCCGTGCCAATTCCTTCTTCTGTTAACCGGTAATAAACCCTGGTGCGGTTGTTTACGGTTTCATTTTCTGTTACAACCGCCCCATCAGCTTCAAGTTTATGAAGAATAGGATAGAGTGCCCCATAGGTAAGCTTTATCTTTCCTTGTGATAATTGCTCAACCGTTTGGGTGATTTCATAACCATACATCCTGTCATTTTCAGCTAACAGCTTTAAAATGATTGATTTTAAGGATCCTTTTAATAATTCTTTCGCGATCATTGTTTCTTTTATATATAAATAACTTATATATTGCAAATATATTATATTTTTTTAAAAAAATATATTTCGTTGTTTTTTTGTTATTATTTTGCCATTATTTTCAGTATATAGGATGTTTTACGAGTTTTAGAATTCTTTACAAGTTATTTAGAACATATTACTTTCCTGGTAAAAACTTGCTCTTCGGTGGTTAGTTTTATTAAATAGATGCCTGATTTTAAATCGGGCATTTGTATCGTTACAATTTTAGACTGAATGTAATAAAACTGTTCAACTTTTCTACCCGAGATATCATAGACCTCAATTTTTCTGATATGTTCAGGACTGTATATTGTAAAATCCTGGTAAAACACTTGTGGGTAAATATGCAATTTGGTTATTTCCGGTATAGGTCCGTTTATGCATTCATTATTTTGTTCCTGCACAATTTCCTGGACTTCGGGAAGGAAATTATACGTTTGTTGTCCTGGGCATTCAGTAGCACAACCATCCCGATGGCCGGCAATAACATGAAGATTGCTGTTTAAAGGGTGGGGATATCCCCCTGAAGGGTCAAGGTCATCCTTAAGGGTTTTCCAGGTTAATAAATTCTGCAAGGAGGTGATCGCTTCACCAGTTGGTTTAATATTGGTATAGGTGCCCATTATGCAAATTCCCATAGTACCGGTGTTGCTCCCACAAAAATGGGCTCCTTTAATATTATCCTGTTCGTGTCCGCCTGGGTCCCTGCCCATGAATATTGTACCATCCGGGGCCACAAGATAATTGTATCCAATATCACTCCATCCTCTGGTTTCAGTATGA
>JBNLCS010000048.1:0-6156 GCA_050303935.1 Bacteroidales bacterium | reverse complement strand
TTGAATATCCTGACTTGCGCTTTTTCTGAACCTGTTAACCAAACACCTTTGATGTCATCTGATTTTTGTGCACGTATGCAAGGATTGAATAAAAACAGGATGAGAAATGCTGCTATTAGACTGATGTACTTTTTCATAACTTCCTTTTTTTAGTAGTTCATTTCGTTTTAGTTTGTAGTTCAAAAGTATGATAAGATAGCACCCCAAAAAAACGGATTTTTAAATCCGATTTTTTAAAAATAGTGAAATTTGTTAAATTGAAATGATTCTAAATAAGAATTATTTTAACTTTTTATGAAATTTGCCAACATAGATCAGTTAATAATTATTTATTGCAAATAGCGTTTTAACAAATTGTAAAATTTGCTTTTTTTTATTGAAAGGTTAAAACAAGTTGGGTAACTATACGGTTTTCTTGCGGTACTAATTAACAAAATCAAGTTCTTTAAGTATACATGCTACGAAGAGTTTATTTTGAGAGTATACTATTTAAATTATATGCATGCTTTTTAATTAACAGCATGGTATGGTCCGTATCAAAAACAGAATTAAGCCCTTGCTCTTCCTGGGGAGGGTCCCCCATTAATATATCCCCTGGTTTCCAGTAAGTATAAGTTTTACTATGTCGCCCATAACCAGTAAATGCCCAAAAATTTGTACCAGCCAATACGTCTCTGGTTTTAGCATGAAGCTCAACTATTGAAAAGGCATACTGATAGTACTTATCCCTAGCTGTTGTTGTATCATTTGTATTAAAGGTGTGATTATCCCTGGGTAAACCAAACTCTTCGAATACAATTGGCTTTTTTAAGTCCCGTGATACTTTTATATGTTCATTCATATAGGTTTCAGCAAGCATAATGGAAGTGTCAATCGTTCCCGGAATATTTTCGCAATCCAGCCAGCCCCAGTTTTTAGGCCAAATATGCATGGTGAGATAATCAATATTTGGGTCACTGTGAATAGATTTAAATAATTCCATGTCCTGTTCACATCCATGTTTGCCTTCAGTTCCCGTTGTTACTAGGTGTCCCGGGTCAAGTGATTTTATGTAAGTTGCTGTTTCATGTACCCATTGTGCAAACCTGTTTTTATTTTCTTCTTTAAGGGCCCTTGGTTCATTGGCAATTTCCCATGTCATTATATTCGGGTCGTCTTTGTATTTTTTTCCGGTGTACCTGTTTTTTCTTTCGATAACATATTTAATAAATTCTCGGTATTGCTTTCTGCATGGCTGACACGAATGGAATTTCGAGGCATAATCCATAAATTCAGGCCATGAGTATGGTTCAACATTGGGATATGGAATTGGCCCGTAACCATTCCAATTTAAATATTGAGCATAACCACCGGACCATTCCCATGTGTTATTAAGATATATAACAGCATGCATTTCTCTTTTAGCCATCTCGTTCATTAAAAAATCAAGCCCATCCAACAAGGTGTCGTTATAAATACCGGGGGCTGTTTGCAAAGCTGGCGTTACACGGTAAGGTTCATTATCAGGGCCTTCAGCGCCGGCCAGGATCCGCAAATTTTTAATACCACATTCCTTCATCAGGTTAAGTTCTTTTATAAGCCTGTCACGATCACCACCACGACCTGTTGATGCAAGGATAGGGCCATACCAGTAATTTGTTCCCACAAAATAATAAGGTTTACCTTGTAAAATGAATTGGTGGGAATTTGTTCTAATAAAATTATTTTCTTTATTGTCATTCCTACAAGCAATGAAAACCAGTAATAATGATAGAATGATTGTTGTTTTAATTCTAATTTTCATACTTAATTATTGTGTTTAAGGCTGTTTCTTTTTTGATTTAGTTCTACATTAATTTTTCTCATAAATGAGTCACTAAGTTTGTATATATAAACAAAAAATATAGAAATCGCAGCACCTATTGCTGGAAAAATACTTAACATTAACCTAATTGCGTTTTGGGTTTCAGCAGATTGAACAACATCAGCTTTAAACCCGTAATATCCCAGTAACCAACCTGTAATTGCCCCACCAAGTGTCCATCCAAATTTTTGGGACATTGAGGAAGACGAAAAAATGAGGCCGGTGGCCCTTCTACCGGTTTTCCATTCTGAATAATCAGCAATATCAGCATACATTGACCATAGAATAGGAAAAATAGACCCCGCGCAAATGCTTATCATAAACTGGAAAATAAAAATGAGGGTGAGGGCATTTTTATCAAATGTGTAAAATAATATGCTAAAAACAGCCGCCAATATCATTGAAAGCAAGAAGGTATTTCTTTTTCCGATCTTATCAGAAATTGGTTTGGCCATAATTACACCAATAATGTTAGCAGCCTGTCCTAAAACAAGGTATAATGTACTATAGGCAATGGGCAATGATTTACCCCAAAAGCTGAGTTCCATTGCACGCTCGTTTTGTACAAAATATCTGAAATAATAAATAGCAGCACCATCTCGTATTGAGTTAAATATCAGGGTAGAAACACCCGCCCCAAGTAAAATAAACCAGGGACCGTTTTTTATCAGGTCTTTAAAATCATTTTTTACACTGGATTGTTGGTTCCTTACAGGTTTTACCCTTTCCTTAGTCCATAAAAATGTAAGTATAAAAAATATAATTGCCACAATAGCTATAACTACAACTGCTTTTCGTGTCCCGGTTTGATAATTTACTTCATTTATTTCTATATTATCAATTTCAAAACTATCCATGTTTTTAACAGAAACAATTATATGTAGTTGTCCTGTTTTCAATAATTTAAGGCCTCTTTTAACATAATTGTGTAATTTGATTTTAACCGTGTTCCATGTTCCGTTATACTTTATTCCGGCCTTTATTGCTTCATCAACATTCAGGTTTATCCAAACAGTATCTTTTCCAGGGGATTTATATAATCCTATGTTTAAAGGGGTTTCAGAATAGGATTTTACTTTCATGCTTAATACAAGCAATGAATCATTAATGTTTTCTATTTCATTAATTTCACCTGAATAAGCTAGACCGGAAGTATTACCGGATAAATTTAACCGGGCCGTTTTGTTTTCCTGTAACGAAAGGCTGGCAATGTATTTTGAACCAAAAGAATCAAAAAGTGGTTGAAATGTAGCAAGGACCAAAATACTTCCTGCAAAAGCAAAAACCATGCGAAAAGATGCCAGCGATGTGCGTTGTTTTGAGTCAGGTGTCATAACCCCCATTAGAGCGGCGTATGGTACATTAATACTGGTATAGGCCATCATCATTAACGTATATGTAACATACGCGTAAATAATTTTACCGTTTATGCTTAAATTTGGGGTAGAAAACAATAAAACACCTATGATGCCAAAAGGTAAAGCCATCCAGATGAGATAGGGCCTGAATTTTCCCCATTTTGAATTTGTCCTGTCTGCTATGATCCCCATAATTGGGTCATTAACAGCATCCCAAATTCTTGTTAATAGAAACATGGTACCCGCGGCAGCAGCCGGAATGCCAAAAATATCAGTATAGAAAAAAAGCAGGTACATTGAAAATAATTTCCAAAACATGGATGATGCTGCATCACCTAAACCATAGCCAATTTTCTCTTTTAATTTCAGTTGGTAGCCCATAAGTAAAATAAGTGTTAAATAAACTAGTGTTAAGTCAACAAAATGGTGACGTATAAAGCCATTTGGGAAATTGTTTCAAATATTGATTCTGTTTCTCCATATTAAGAGTGACGCGTCACTAATATAAGTTTTTAATTGTTTCCATTAAAGCCCTGCTATTATGATAAGGGCATTTCCAGAAACCGGCCTTGTCATTTTCGGTAATGGCCACCCTTTTTTCATTAACACGCCAAAACCATTCCCCGTTTTTGTAATCAATCATATTTTTTTTAATAAAATCCCAGGTATTATATAAAATGTTAATATATTCTAATTTACCGCTTATTTTCCAGGCATAAACCAAACCTGTCAAAGCTTCCGCTTGTGGCCACCAGTGTTTGTCTTTATCTGTGTTTCCATTAATTGATTCGTAAAAAACCGAACCATCGGTATCCATACCATCTTTAATGGTGGCATTTACAAGTTTTAAAGCGGCATCCCCGGTTTTTTTTATTAATGCCTGGTTGTTTAATTCATTGGCTGCTTCAACCAGTAACCATGCACCTTCTATATCGTGGCCATATGAAACAATATTTGACCTTACTTCCCAGTTTTTTTTAAAAAACAACTGTAAATGCCCTGTTTCCCAATTTATTATCTTTTCCAGAAATATTTTTATTAATGATTCAATTTTGATCTTTAATTTATCATTCTTCCATATTTTCAATAAATTTGTATATGGTTCCAGGATATGTAAATGGGTATTCATTGATTTTGGTTCATTAGCATCTTTCTCACTTAATCGCATATCATTCATTGTTTTCCATTCTTCACTAAGCGCTTCAATGTACCCATTATATTTAGGGTCATAACTGAATTCTTCTATTAATTTGAAAAGATCAATGGCGTGATTCAATGATTCATAATTTTTCGTAGCTATAAAATATTCAGTGAAACCATAAATACCAAAACCCTGGGCATAAATTTGTTTTCGGGGGTCTAAAGTATTTCCTTTATAATCAACGACCCAGTATAGCCCGCCATATTTTTTATCAATGAAATGTTTTGTAATATATTCATAAACCCTGGTTGCCAATTTAAGGTATTCGGGATTATGTGTGAAATTGTATGCCGCAGAATATGTCCAAAGAATTCGTGTATTCAGCACAACTCCTTTTTGTGCCCCATCAACTAGTTGGTTCCAATGATTTCGTGTACCAACAAAACCTCCATTAATAGTATCAACACAGTTTTCACTCCAATATTTCAAAATATTAATGAGTTCATTGTACATTTCCTGTTTCAGTATTGTTATGTTTAAGGGTTTTTTTATTCCTTTGGCAAACATGAATTTTTATTAATTAAAGAGTTTACATTTTTTACAGAAATAGCAGTTCTTAACCCATCTTCAGGAGTGTTGATACAGTAATCTGTCAACTGATTTATCGTGGATGTGGCCACATGCATCCTTGTATCGGATGACGCGTAATAAATAAATACTTTTCCATCATCATCCAGTATCCATCCGTTTGAAAAAACAACATTTGAAACGTCACCTATTCTTTCTTCTTTTTGTGGCCCAATCAAATAACCAGCTGGTTTATAAATTATTTCCCAAGGTTTTTCCAGGTCAGTCATAAACATATATAAGGTATATCGCAACCCTGCAGCGGTATTTCTTACACCATGTGCAAGCTGGAGCCAGCCATGTTCGGTTTTAATAGGGGCAGGCCCCAAACCATTTTTAACTTCATAAACGGTATGGTATGTTTTGGCATCAACTATCATTTCGCTCTTAATTTCTGCATTTTCAATATTGTCAGCTAACCCAAAACCAATGCCCCCATCTTTACCTGCATTAATAAATCCTTCTTGCGGGCGGGTATAAAAGGCATATTTCCCTTTTATAAAGTGAGGAAACAGAACAGCATTTCGTTGTTGAGGTGCCTGGGTTTTTAAATTCGGTAATCTTTCCCAATTTTCAAGGTCTTTTGTCCGAACTATTCCTGCAGAAGCTATCGCGCTTATAGTATCTCCCTTTGGTGCCGATGGGTTTTTTCGTTCGGCGCAAAATATTCCGTAAATAAAACCGTCATCATGAGATGTTAAACGCATATCATATACATTTATATCGGGGTTGCCATTTTCAGGAATAATAATAGGATGCTCCCAAAAACGAAAATTGTCTATGCCATTATTGCTTTCAACAACGGAGAAGAATGATTTTCGGTCATTGCCTTCCGTTCGTACGATCAATATGTATTTTCCTTTCCATTTTATTGCACCCGCGTTCATGGTGGCATTAAAACCAATACGTTCCATGAAAAAAGGATTGGTATCGGGGTTAAAATCAAATCTCCAATTCAGGGGGACATGGTCCCTTGTTAGAATTGGGAATTTGTATCGGTTGTATATTCCGTTTGTACTGAATAATTTTTCATTTTTTCTTGTCATTAACTCTTCATACTCTCTGACTATTCTTTCTTTTCTTTCTTCAAACATCTTATTACCAGACATGTTTTTTGTTTAAAAGTAACCGAGCTATTAAATTTACTTATTTGTTTTTAAAATTTAAAAAATCCTGAAGTAACCAAA
>JBNLCS010000047.1:0-3545 GCA_050303935.1 Bacteroidales bacterium | reverse complement strand
GGCAGATATTGATTAGAGTTTAAGTGATTCTCAACTTGCAACAGGAGTTACTGGAGGAGGAGCACCTGGAGGACCAGGAAGTGATTGGAATAAAATTAAAAAATGGTTTAGAGATACTCGAAGAAAAATTAACGGAAATTTTAAGTAATGAACGAAATATCTGAAAAATACAAGAAATACATTGTCGGATTAAAGCTGAATGGAGAAGATAAGCTTCTTGTTTCAGGTATGGATATAACAAATGAATACAAAGATTTTCTTTTGTTAGATAAGGATAGTAAGGTTCTTTTATTTAATGACTTTTCTCAAATTGAAGAATATATTCTAAATGAAGAATTATTAGATAATAATAATCTACAGAGTTGGGTTAAGGAATTGAAAAACAAAAAACCATATGTCAGTTATAATATCGATAATATCTTAAATGCTATTGAAAAAGCAAAAGACCTAAGAGAGTTGAATAAAGATATGCTAAGTCAAATTGTTGATTTTATAAATATTATAGGCGACTATGCATATCAGATAAATAAAGAAGACTTAATTGTGTTATATGAACATCAACTCATCGACCAATTTAAAGAATTATTTATGAATGATTTTATATGGAAATTAGAAGTTAGTGATGAAGCAGGCCTTAATACTGTCCCTTGGGAAAGTTTTAGGACAGCTTTTGAGAAGTTGTATAACTTATTCAAACAATGTTTTTCCCCCCGATAACCGTAGAATAAAAAAAACAGAAATAGCTGGGCGAAGTCTGTGACTTCGTCCTTTTTTTTATAGTGCAGCAATATTTTTCATGTTTTCCCTCGATGGCCGTAGAATGCTAAAATAAAGCACTGCGGTGCTCGGCAAAGTTACAAACTTTGCCGAATTTAAAAGGTAGTTTTTAATTACAATATAGTAATAATAAGCCTGGTTAGCGATAGCCGGGCTTTTTTACAACATGCTATTATTTTTAATTTTGAAGTATTATGAGCCGGAGTAATAAAAATAACAAATCAACAGTACAGAAATGGTTTAAACGTTTACAGATGCGTTCTCAAAAGCAAAAGCAGAAAGAAAGCGGCAGGAAATTATTAGTAAACCCACATGGGAATGGTATCAGGATTTAAAAATGGATTTCTGGAACTGGATGGAAGAATAATAGATGCTTCAAACCGGTTTAATGAGAAATTATTGCATAACTTCTTTCAAAAATATGGATGATGATTAAAGTTTTTATTATTACTATTACCTTTTTTACACTAAGGTATTACCAGATAATCAACCACATTCACGGTTGTTTTTATCTTAAGTTTTTCGTTACCCTTTATTGTGAATGGTTTGTAAGCATAGTTTCAGCTTATGTAGCTGATTATAATATGTCTATTATTTACTCCATCACAACAAATTCAACCCGTCGGTTTAACTGCCGGCCTTCGTCTGTTTCATTGGTAGCTATGGGTTTGCTTTCGCCATAATACTTTATTCGTAACCTGTCCGGTGTAATGCCCTGGCTTACCAGGTATCTTTGCACCGAAGCAGCCCTGTTTTTAGATAGTTCCAGGTTACTTTCATCGCTTCCTACGTGGTCTGTGTGTCCGTGTATTTCCAGTTTAATTTCAGGCTTGTTTTTAAGTAAATCAATTACACGGTTTAAGTCGTTTACCGATTCAGGCAATAGGTCAGATTTTGCAAAAGCAAATAATATCCCGTTAAATCGTATGGATTGCCCTTTTGTCAATGGTGAAAGATAAATATTACGGTTTATGATGTTGGTTTGCGGGTTTGCCGGTATATCAATAAGTTCGCTACCTGATAAATAATCATCCTTTTCTGCATACAATAGCAATTTACCGGATGCTGGTACTGTAAATGAGAAATGCCCGTTGTCATCACTTTCCATTTCAACTATTGAATGGTTGTTTTCCAGGTCTTTGCAAAAAATATACGATTGTATGCCCGAACTATCCAGGTTGCTCAGGCTTTGTCCGGTTAACGTAAGGTTGCCCGGTTCAATACCGGTTCCAAGCAAATGAATAATAAAAGGATTAGACCCTTTCAAGCTTACTTTTACACTTCCTGATGTTAATCCTTTATAAATGGGTTTATATCCTACATTAAGCCTGACCTTTTCACCGTGTTGTACCTGGTGATCGTTCAGTTCGTGTTCAATATGGAACTGATCTTTATCGGGCCCGTTGTTTTCAATATCTGAAATTTGAATATCCTGATCGGATTTATTGATAAATAACACAATGGTGGAATCTTTTTGATGGTTTAAAACTACCTCCCCAAAGTTTATATACTGGTCTGGGATTTCTGCTATCCGCTCAATTCCCTTTCCTGAAACAACACACTTGTATGCCGAATCAGGGGTTATTATAAATAGGTCATTCTCAAAATACCCAGTATCGCCTGGAGCAAAACCGACTTCAACATTATGTGTTTTACCGGGTAATAATTCGAGGGGGTCGTTTCCTGAAATTAAACCGATTCCATGCTCATATTGTCCGAATTCAATTTTGTCAATTTTAATATTGAACCGGGTGTTGTTTTTAACAACTTCATTAATGGTGATTTCATTCATGTTGCCCTTTTCCACTTCGCCAATATAAAATTCATCCAACACATCTGGTGTTGGAGCAACAATAGAAAATGGTTTTGAATATCCCGGTTCGTATGACTGAAGCGGTTCCCACACGTATATGCTGGCCGCAGTGCTGGTTATAATGTTGCCATTTACATCAAAAAAAGCATTGTAGATACCACCGGGGACCTGAACGGTCATATTATTTTTTAGTTCACCCGTGTAGACATCATATACATTCACTCCCCCCATTCCCACAACCATTATTTCTTCACCATCTCTGCTCGCCCTGATCATACCATTGGTGTGTGCAGCAAATATTTCTTTTTCACTTACCAGATCAAAAACCTTTAAAATGTTATCCTGAACATACCAAACCTTTTCACCATTTGGAGAGAAATTACATCGTTGCGGACGTTTAATACTTACTACTTTTTTTTGTTTTTCCAAGTCGAAAACATTGATATATCCTTCTGTATCAATAGTCATTAGTTTGGTACCGTCCGGGCTAAACCGTATGTATTTATTCACATCGGTAAAAAAAACCGTTTTACCGTTATCTGTTCTAACAACCCTGGTATTTAAGGGATATTCAATAAAACAATACCGGCCTTCCGGGCCAACAATAATTCTCCTTACCCCGGGGGTTAATTCATCAATTTTATTGAATTTACCTTGGTTGGTGAGTGCATACATCAACCTGTTGTCATTTAACAATACAATGGCCATTTTTCCATTATTTGTAAAAGCGGCATAATCAATCTTTCCTTTTAATTGGTTAAACAAATGCTGTTTGGAGGTTGCACTATTAATAATTTTAACTTTACCTCCGGGGTAAATAAAAGGATCAACCTGTGCCGGAAGATGGTACTCATCTCCTGAGTTACTCGTGTAGCACCCCAGCAATCTTGCATTTGACCGCATCATCATCCGGTTGTAATCTTTTTCGAAAATACTTCGAATAATAAAAGTTGAT
>JBNLCS010000046.1:0-4747 GCA_050303935.1 Bacteroidales bacterium | reverse complement strand
GTAACAGTACATAAAGAAATTAAATAAAATAGCTGAACCATGGCAAAGAAAGTAGTTGCAACATTACAAAAGGGTGAAGGAAGAAAATTCACAAGATGCATTAAATTGGTGAAGTCGGATAAAACCGGTGCGTATGCTTTTCGCGATGAAGTAGTTCATAACGACCATATTAAAGATTTCTTCCAGGGTTAATAAATCCTGAAGTAATACGATATTATATAAGGAGCTTTCTTTGTGAAAAGAAAGCTTTTTTTGTATTACATTATATACACTTACATGATGGCATTTGGTTTGTTTTCAAAGGAAAAAAAAGAAAGTCTTGACAAGGGGCTTGAAAAAACACGGGAAAGTGTTTTTAAAAAATTGTCGAGGGCAGTGGTTGGTAAATCAAAAGTAGATGATGAAGTACTTGATAATCTTGAGGAAGTACTTATTTCCTCTGATGTAGGAGTTGATACTACCTTACGTATAATTGAACGAATTGAAAACAGGGTATCGCATGAAAAATATATGGGTACTGATGAACTGAATGTAATTCTTAAATCGGAAATAGCCGGGTTGCTGGAAGAAAATAGCTCAGACAAGTTGATTGATTTTTCAGGTGATTTACCAGCTTCACCCTATGTTATAATGGTGGTGGGTGTAAATGGGGTTGGAAAAACAACTACCATAGGAAAACTTGCCTATCAGTTTAAAGAGGCCGGTAAAAAAGTAGTCCTGGGGGCTGCGGATACTTTCCGGGCTGCGGCAGTCGATCAATTGGTAATATGGTCTGAACGTACGGGTGTTGAAATAGTTAAGCAAAGTATGGGGTCTGATCCTGCTTCGGTTGCTTTTGATGCGGTATCTTCGGCTAAATCAAAAAATGCTGATGTTGTGATCATTGATACTGCGGGACGTTTGCATAACAAGATCAACCTGATGAATGAGTTATCGAAAATTAAAAAGGTAATGCAAAAAGTAATTCCAGATGCCCCTCATGAGATATTGCTTGTTTTGGATGGCTCAACCGGTCAAAATGCCTTTGAACAGGCTAAACAATTTACAAAAGCTACACAGGTAAATGCCCTTGCCATTACCAAACTTGATGGTACAGCTAAAGGAGGGGTGGTTATCGGAATTTCAGATCAGTTTAAAATACCGGTGAAGTATATTGGCATTGGTGAAAAAATGGAAGACCTACAGGTTTTTGACCGTACAGAATTTGTGAACACCTTGTTCCTGAATAAATAAATATTTACAACAATACTTTTTGCCATCTGAAAATTCATGAACCTGTTATATAATTCATGGTAATTTAAATGAAAAACAATCCAAAAATTAGTGAGTTTTATAGCTAATGAAAACTAAATCATCCAAAGATACCATTAATATTATTACTTTAGGTTGTAGTAAAAATTTAGTTGATTCTGAGGTTCTTATGAGACAGATTGATGCCAACAACCTGAAAGTGATACACGATTCTGAATCGTTTAATGCAAAAACTGTGGTGATAAACACATGCGGTTTTATAAAAGATGCAAAAGAAGAATCAATAGATACCATTTTAAATTTTATCAATGCTAAAGAGACCGGGAAAATAGATCGCGTATATGTAATGGGGTGTTTGAGCGAACGTTATAAAACTGATCTTGAGAAAGAGATTCCTGAAGTTGATAAATATTTCGGTTCTAACGACTTAGAATCAATTGTTAAAACACTTGGTGGGGATTACAAACAAGATTTAATAGGAGAGAGGCTTACTACCACTCCGGACCATTACGCATACTTGAAGATATCTGAAGGTTGTGACCGCACGTGTTCGTTTTGTGCCATACCCCTGATGCGCGGTAAACATAAGTCAAAAAGTATTGAAACAGTTGTTGATGAAGCAAAATTATTGGTGAAACAGGGAAAGCATGAATTAATGCTAATTGCGCAGGATTTGACCTATTATGGTACCGATTTATATAAAAAAAACAGGCTTGCTGATTTATTGTTGCACCTTTCTGATATTGATGGGCTTGAATGGGTTCGTTTACATTATGCCTATCCTGCGAATTTTCCAGTGGAAATTTTGAAAGTTATTAAAGAGAGGGACAACATCTGTAATTACCTTGACATGCCATTGCAGCATGTGAGCCCCGAAGTGTTAAAAAAAATGCGCAGGGGGCATACGATGGGGCAAATTGTTGATCTGATGCAAAAAATAAAACAGGAAGTGCCAGGCATTGCCCTGCGTACCACCATGATGGTAGGCCACCCCGGTGAAGGGGAAAAAGAATTTGAAGAACTAAAACAATTTATACAAGAGGTTAAATTCGACCGGTTAGGCGTTTTTACTTATTCTGAAGAAGAAAATACATTTTCGGCCAGAAGCTTTAAAGATGGCATACCCGATGTGGTTAAGGAATTAAGAAAAGAAGAGGTCATGAATATTCAAGCAGGTATATCATATGATAAAAACCAGCAACGAATAGGGAATACATACAAAACATTGATCGACCGCCAGGAAGGTAACTATTTCATAGGACGTACCGAATACGATTCCCCGGAAGTAGATAATGAAGTGATTATTGAAGCTGATAGGTTGAAAACCGGTAAGTTTTACAATGTGCTGATCAACAAGGCAGAGGAATTTGATTTGTTTGGAAAAATAGTATAGTAATCATTAAATATGGATGATGATTCCATTAAAACATTTTTCTTATCTTATAAAGATTATAAAAGACATTATTTTCTATTGAGAAAATGAAAAACTAACTTTTTTAATAGTAATATTTGTTGGTTTTTTAAACTTCTCTTGAAAATCAAAATCAATTATTCAGGAAATTTCCTGGGAATGGGATGTTGTTTCGTTTAAAACGACCGTACCTAATGTACCTGAACCCCTTGTTAAAAATGTCGAAATTATTTCTCTTGCCACTAAATACTGTTTTAACAGTGATTCAACATATACTATGGTTATAAAAAAAACAGAAGCCCAAATCCCCATGAGGGAAGAAGGATATGTTAAGGTTAATGGTGATAATACCCTTGAGTTGTCCATAGAAAAATATGCAGGAAAAACGGAGGACGGTACCTGGAAATATATGGAAAAAAATGAAATAGTTTTATCTGAGAGCAAATATGGCGGTAAAAACTTTTTTACATTGAAACGAGCAAGGGATTGAACAGGTTATTTATAATAATCACTTGCTTTATTGATCCTTTCTTTAATATGTTTTATAAGTTTAGGTGGCCATAATACCTTGATTCCTTCTCCATAACTTAATAATTCTCTTTCAAGTTCAAAATTCAAAATTACGTGAATTGATATTTCAATTCCATCCTCCAATGTGCCAATTATTTTTTGACTATGGTGAAGGGGTTTAGTTAGAATATAGGGTGCTGTTTTATTGTTAACAAAGAGTTTTACTTCTTCTGTTTTCTGGTTTTTGTTTATGGTGATCCCTATTATGTCACGGTAAAATGCAGAAGGGTCCCCAATGTTATATTCATTATAGTTTGCATATTCCATTACTTTAATCTCTATAATCCTGTCTAGCGCCAGGGTGATCAAATCTTTCTCTTCATCCTTTTTGCCAAGAATAAACCATCTGTTTCTGTATTCTTTTAATAAATAAGCGTGAAATACAAATGTATTTTCTTTTTTAGCGGTAAATGATTTATACACCAGTTCAATGGCTTTTTTTTTCTGAATGGCTTTGTAAATTATATCTAATAATTCCAGTCCTTTTAGGTTTTCGTTTTTCTCAAAATCAATGATGGGGAATTCGTTTCCCTTCTCAGTATGAATTTTATCTTCCAGTTTATGTATTATTTCCGTAACTTCCAAAAAGTGGGAAAATCCTTTAAATTGACGCAGGATATGCACAACTTCACTAAGTTTTTCAAGGTCCTGGCCTGTTAATGGAATATTGGTAATACTATAATCAGGATCTTCATACGCGTAATATTTCCTGTCTTTTACTATAATAGGTGCATTATACCCCAGTTTATCACTTCGCATGAACTGAATATCAGACTGAATAGTCCTTCTGCTTACACCTTTTTGTATACCCTCGTATTCATACAATGCATCGGAGCAAGATTCAATTAAATCTTCAAGTGTCCATTGTCTAAACCTGTTTTTTAGGCAATTATCTATTGTCTTATATCGTATTAGTGCATTTCTGTTAATTGGCATAATGTAAAAATATTAAATTTTTTTAAAGAAAATTTCAATTGCGCAAAAAGACTGCGCATCAATGTAAAATATTTGTATCGTGGTATTACAAAAAACCAAAATATATGAAAAAACTAAATGCCTAAAAATAATAAATGAACCCTTAACAACATAAAAATGATACTATTGAACAGTTCTGAAATTAGAAGCAGAAATAAAAACAAGACAGCATTTACTGTTTACTGCTATTCACAAAAATGCTTTACCCGAAATGTATTTAGTAAAATTTTGTTTGATGAAATAAAACTCAATGAACAAAAGTTATATGATGAGAAGCAAAATTGGTTTAATGCCCCTTGTAATGGTGTTTTCAGTTTCTCAGCAGGTTCCAGGATTACTGGCATTGAAAAAGGATATGCCGGTTTGGGGCTTTTTATAAATAATGCTTTGTTTACTATGGTAGATTACAAAGTTTCGCGCCGGGGGTTAATTTCCATGCAAGGTACGGTATCGGTATACCTATCCAAAGGTGATAAGGTAGACCTGCGAACCATTTCTACGTCACAAGCGAAGAATCATTTGCATGCCAATACGGTTGGT
>JBNLCS010000045.1:0-2541 GCA_050303935.1 Bacteroidales bacterium | reverse complement strand
TATTACCTTAAAAGTTAGTTAAGGGAACAGACCGTTGCAACTATAATAAGTACCTTATCTTATATGAAAAATGTTTTGTACCTGTTAGTTGTTATTTTTGCAACAATATCTTGCGGACCTACCAAAGAAAAAAAGATAGGGAAACTTACAATTGCAACGTTTAATACCTTTTTTTTATGGGATGGAATTTCTCCTGAAGAGGGAAACAAGGAAATCTATTTTCCGCATAAAGGAAATCCCGTTCTTGCAAAGGAACATATAAAGAAAGTTGCAGATGTTATCAGGGAAATAAATCCTGATATAGTAAATCTTGTAGAGGTTGAAGGTTTGGAAGTTCTTAACTTTTTGAATGATAGTTTTTTAGTGGGGTTAAATTATTACGTAGGGTTTATACAGGGTATTGATACATATACCGGTCAGGATGTAGCATTATTATCTCGCTATCCAATTGAAAATATAATACGATATACAGAAAAAGGCAAGAGTAGCGATGTTGAGAAATCTGTTTCAAAGAATTATGTGGCGGATATAAATGTAGGGGATAATAAATTATCATTTATAGGAATTCATTTACTGGCCAGGCCTTATGATAATTCAAGGGTTGAACAACGTCAGGCGCAGGCCGATGCGATCAAAACCATTGCCTTGCGGAAAAAAGACGAAGGCCGGCAAGTTATTATTTTAGGTGACTTTAACGATTATGATGGTGATTCCTGTTGTATTGATATTCAACTTAACAAGCCTGTCACCAATGTATTAAATTCATTAAAAAAAATGGATGTTGATGATGAAGGGGATGATTTGGTAAACGTGTCCTTTTTAATCGGACCGGAAAACAGATATACTGCCCACTGGGATAAAAATGAAAATGGTGTTGTTGAACAATCTGAATTAAGTGCTATCGATCATATATTAATTGCACCGGAGTTAACAAGTACATTGGTTAATGCATATATCTATCAAGATTTTAATCCAATTGAAGTAAGTGATCATTTTCCGGTTGTGGCTGAGTTTGAGTTTTAAGAAACATTCCATATTTTTACCCCATGAACATTGAGATACTTAATATATTGAGCAGGCATTTTCCAATGCTTGATGATGAAAGGCTTAAGCATGAGTTAGCATTGTATACTACGTTGGACGAATTTGAGGAAAATACCATCATCACAGATGTAGGAAATAAAATTATTAAAATACCAATGGTGGCAGATGGGGAAGTTTTTGTGGTTCGAAAAAGCAATAGTAAGGATAATTTGTTATATAAGTTGCTGCCAGGGGATTTGTGTGCCATGACCACACTTGCAAGCATACAAAAAAAACCGACTACGGTTAAATTAATGGCCGGAAAAGGTTGCCGGCTTATTCTTGCATCTGTTGATCTTACCGAGCGGTGGTTAATACAATATCCTACCTGGAAATATTTTATAATGAATAGTTGCGAGAAATTGTTTGACGAATTGATCATGTTAAAAGAGAATAATAAAAGAATTGACAACAGCTGATTAGCTAACTAATGAATCAATATATATAAACATTTATCGGCAGCAAAAAATTATTCTTTTTTATGAATTATCTGTATATGGTATATTCCTATTTTTCATAAGCTAATTTAAAAGATATAAACCTTGGGGCTTGTATATCTCCCGGCCTGCCCATGTATTCAGAATTCAAAATGTTTTTGACGGATACTGAAAATTCCACTTGTGGAAAAATTTTTCTACTGATGAATATATCTATTTTAGTGTAACCGGTATTGTTTTCATTATAATATTCAAAAAATCCTGGTAAGAATTGTTCTCTTGTTTCAGGAAGTAAAAATACTTTATCAATATTTAGTAATTTAGATTTATATTGGCAGAAGATTGCTAAACCCGTTTTCTGCCAATTTACTGAAATGTTGGTTTTTAAACTGTTTTTGCTCCTGTATTTCAGATAATTATCCGTGTTTTTTCTTGTTGATATATTGTATTCAACAGGAAAAGAATACGTATAACCTGTGTTTATATTCGTTACCGCATTTTGTATTTTTTTTTGTAAGAATAGTGTTCCATCAAAACCATATACCCTGGCATTTTCTAGGTTGAGTGCTTTAAACCCAAAATCTGATAAGTTTTCTTCTGGAAAAAAATAGAGGCCAAAAGCATACTCGATCATATTGTTAAACTCTGAATAAAAAGCTGCCAGATCAAAGTTCCCTTGCCACCTCATCAGTCGAACCCCTTGTTTAATGCCTATCTCTGAATTCCAGCCGGTTTCCGGTTTGATTTCGTTGTTCGGAAATATTTTTATTGTACCTACCGTGGTTAATGCAAATTTTTCGGCAATTGAAGGGTATCGGTAACCTTGCCCAAACGATGCCCGGATAAAAGTGTATGAAAAAGGATGATAATTGATCCCTGTCCTAAATATAGTTTTGGCCTTTTCAGTGTTGTTTTCTAAGAAATATTTTTCAACGCGAATACCTCCTATGATTTTCACCTGTTTAACAGGGGTAAGGTTTAACTGATTGTAAATAGCATAATTTTGCCCTGAATGATTGCC
>JBNLCS010000044.1:0-3691 GCA_050303935.1 Bacteroidales bacterium | reverse complement strand
GCGTCCGGATAAAGCTATGGCTGCTGAAAATACGGTAACCTATAACCAGTATATTGATCAACTGACATCTGTTACCAATATGGATATTTACCGTTATCAGGATTTATTGGATGCATTGAAAAAACGTCATGACTATTTTGCTGAAATGGGTTGCCGCCTCTCGGATCACGGTTTGGAAACCATGTATGCTGAGGATTATACGGATGCTGAAATAGATTCCATATTCAAAAAAATAAGGGGTGGGGGCGATTTAAATAGAGAAGAAATTTTAAAATTTAAATCGGCAATGTTATTTGATTTCGGGATCATGGACCACGAAAAAGGATGGACCCAGCAATTTCATTATGGTGTAATACGAAATAACAATACACGGCTTTTCAATTCGGTGGGGCCTGATACAGGGTTCGATTCAATTGGCGATTTTGAAATCGGGAAGCCCATGTCTAAATTTTTTGACCGTCTGGATGCTGGTGACAAACTCTCAAAAACCATTATTTATAACATAAATCCGAGGGATAATGAATTGATCGCAACAATGACTGGTAATTTTCAGGATGGGTCAGTAGCAGGTAAAATACAGTTTGGTTCTGGTTGGTGGTTTCTCGATCAAAAAGATGGAATGGAAAAACAAATGAACGTTTTGTCAAATCTTGGACTGCTAAGCCGTTTTGTAGGTATGCTTACCGATTCAAGAAGTTTTTTGTCATATCCCCGTCACGAGTATTTCAGAAGGATCCTGTGTAATTTGTTAGGCAACGATGTTGAAAAAGGATTATTACCCGATGATAAAGAATTACTGGGAAAAATGGTTGAAGATATCAGCTATAATAATGCCCGGGAATTTTTTGGCTTTTTTAATAAATAGTGCTTGTCCTGAAATTGTGTTTCAAACAGACACTAATTAGTTAAACGTGAAAAATATTTTAACATATTAATATCCAGTTAATAAACAATAAATATGCTTGTTTTAATCTACCAACTTTTTACATAATCATCCCATTAACTGGTAGAAAAGCACTTTCTTCTCTTTGCCTCAAGCCGGCAGGGCTTTTACTTTTTGCTTGATCAAAAAGTAAACAAAAAATCAAAAAAATCGGAGCCTTGCCCACAAGCCACGGCCGACCCGATATCATCCGATTTTTGGCCAGCGCACTTTGGCAACCTACTAAATTGATAGAAATATCTCTTTGATTAAAAATTTAGGGTTTTTTCACGTTCGACTAATTAACTCATCTGAATTTAAAATTTTTTTCCTTTGCGAAACTTCTCTGTTCTTCTTTGTGTAACTTAGCGTAACAGCTATTTCGCAAAGGATTCGCAAGTTACGCGAAGAAATTTAGATACGTTTACTATGCAAAATACCCCCGGTTACTTACCAGGGGTATTTCAAATATATAAGAGTTTTTTTAACTCTAATGTCTTTTTAGTAATTGTTAAGTCAACAAAAAAGTGACGTATAAAACCATTTGGGAAAGTGCGTCAAATATTGATTCTGTTTCTCCAAATTAAGAGTGACATGTCACTAGGCTGCTATCTCATTTTCACTCACGATATGAAAACTAAAATCACAATTCTCCAAATCATCTTCATAGTCGTGTCCAAGGTATAAATGGTCATCATCCCCTTCTTCATAATACCAGTTAATTTCTATTTTTTCAAACAGCATATTATCATTTAGTTTCTTCAGTAATGTATATAAGTATTTAGAAGCACTGGTATTTATATAATCTAATTGTATATTGAATTCTATGGTTGTACAAGTAAGTTTATCAATCCATTCATACATCGGGTTAAACAAAGTAGATGAGTCTTCTGCTATAATCCTGCCTTCCATCAATAATTTCCCATCTTCTTTGAAATCTACTTTCGGTAGGTTCCTTGTCTTTTCGTAAATTAAATTTTTCATGGTCCAATTAATTTTAAACTTCAACCTAAACTTAACTGTTTAATTAGACGGAGAAAATTTATAATTGTTTGATCAACTTGATAAACATACATATCTTTAGGATAAAAAGTAAGAAGCTGTTTGTAAGCGTAGGGTTATTCGTAATTCCACGTACACTTTAATTTTAAAGGATTTGTTGATTCTGAGTTGGTTTTTGTACAAACAGTCTTTTAGTCTGTTATTTACGTTTGTTTTTTATAATTTGATTGGCAAAAATTAGAAATATTTTACTTTCAATAATAAATAATTTGATATGGGAAATTATAAATGGGGCATCATAGGTACCGGAATGATTGCCCGTAAAATGGCAGAAGCAATTAGCTTAATAGATAATGCAGAAGTGTCGGCTGTATTATCACGCACCAATGAGAATGCGGAAAAATTTGCACAACAATATACGATTCAGCATACATATACCAATTTGGAAGAATTTGCTTCTTCCCCCGAATTTGATATTGCATATGTTGCAACGCCCCACAACAAGCATAAAAATGAAACCATTGCTTGTATCAATGCAGGTAAAGCTGTGCTGTGCGAAAAGCCAATGGGCGTGAATTTATCGGAGGTTGAAGAAATGATAAAGTTGGCCCGTGAAAAAGATGTGTTTCTTATGGAGGCTTTCTGGACCTATTATTTTCCTGCTATGCAAAAGGCAAAAGAACTTGTTGAGTCCGGTGAAATAGGCAAACCTATCATGATTGATGCAAAGTTTTGTTTTGCCGGGGAATATGATCCGGTAGACCGCAAGTTTAATCCTGAACTGGCAGGTGGGGCACTGCTTGATATAGGTTTGTATTGTATTACAGTACCTCAAATGTTTTTTAACGATAATCCGGTAGAAATTACAGGCATGGCAGCAAAATGTGAAACCGGGGTTGATGAATCCTCTTCTTATATACTGAAATATACTGGTAATCGTTTGGCTACCTTAACTTCGTCTTTTAAAACAGCCTGCCATAACGATGCGTGGATTTTTGGTGAAAAAGGTATGATCAGGATCCCTATGTTTTGGCAACCCGATGATGTATACTTAATTAAAGATGGAAAAGAAAAAAAGTTTACTTTTGAACGGTTTGGAAATGGATATACATACGAGGCAATTGAATTAATGAAATACCTTGATGCAAATAAAAAAGAAAGTGATATTTTCAACTTTCAAAACTCAATTGATTTGATTAAAATAATGGATAAGTTACGTACCGATTGGGACATGAAATATCCATTTGAAAGCGTTCCCACAAATAGGAAAGGGCTATAGAAAGAAGTAAATATTTATTTTTGCAAAAGGAATTGATAGAATACGTGTCATAGAAGTGAACTAGAAGCATATAAAGAGATTAAAAAATTATAAAAAGATATTGTTTTATGAGTAAAGTGTTGATTATAGGAGCAGGGGGTGTGGGAACTGTGGTTGCCCATAAAATTGCTCAAATGCCTGAAGTTTTTTCTGAAATCCTGCTGGCAAGCCGTACCAAATCAAAATGTGATGACATTGCAAAAGCGATAGGGGGCAACAGGATAAAAACTGCGGCGGTTGATGCTGAGGATGTTCCGCAGTTAACAAACCTTATTAAGTCGTTTGGGCCGGATATTGTTGTAAATGTTGCGTTGCCTTACCAGGACCTTACAATAATGGATGCCTGCCTGGCGGCCGGTGTTAGTTACCTGGATACGGCCAATTATGAACCCAAAGACGAAGCCAAATTTGAATACAAATGGCAATGGGCTTACCAGGATAAGTTTAAA
>JBNLCS010000043.1:0-2580 GCA_050303935.1 Bacteroidales bacterium | reverse complement strand
CAGTAGTTCATTTCAGCGTTTATATTAATTGTGTATTTGCTGTCCCATGGTGGAACAACTTGATCTGCCCAAATACCCTGAAGATTTGCCGGTTGGGTACCTGGACGTGAAGAGGAAATTAAAAGGTAGCGGCCAAATTGGAAATATAAAGCAACTAAATGCGGGTCGTTACCTGAGGCAAAATTTTTTAAACGTATGTCAGTTGGATCATTTACAGCATCAGTAGTTCCCAGGTCAAGTTTTACCCTATTATAATATTGCTTGTAATCTTCAATATGATCAGTCAATATTGTTTTGTAATCTTTTTTAATAGCATTTTGAAGGTAGGAGCTAGCTAATTCTGACTCGTTGGCACTTAAATCTTTATAATTTTTAAAATTGGAAGCCATTGAAATGTATATTACAGCGTCATTAGCATCTGAGACTATAAGACTATTATCTTTTGCTGTTACACTACCACCCGTTGTTACAATTTTTACGTTGGCTTGAAATTTTACGGCCCCTTTTATGCGTTCATGGTCACTTGTAATACCTGAGAGTATAAGTTCATTATTTCCGTTCGTTGTAACTTTTACTTCCGATGGTCTGTCCATGGTTGCTGTAAAACTTAACGATCCGGCTTTATCGGCAGAGATTTTTGCTACAATAACTTCATCCGGTGATGAAGCGAAAACACTTGTTTTATAATTTACCCCATTAAGTTTATATCTGCTGGAGGTCACAGCATTCTCAATGTCAAGTTCGCGATAATATTCTGTGAAATTTTCATGTCCTTCAAAAGCCAAACGTAAATTTCCCACAGTTTGATATGGCATTCCATTAGTGCCGCTGAAAAAATTTTCCTGGATAAGTTGTTGCGCTTCACCATATTTACCTTCAAAAATAAGTTTTCTTACATCGTCTAATTTTTCTTTTGCTTTTGGATTATCGTTTCGATGCGGTTGTCCTGCCCACACGGTATTTTCATTTAGCTGGATCAGTTCTTTTGTTGGGTCTCCAAAAACCATGGCACCTAAACGTCCATTTCCTACTGGCAGTGCTTCATTCCAGTTTGCAGCCGGTTTATCGTACCACAATTTAAAAGTTTCATTCTGTGATTTTACCTGAATACCTGATGCCAGGGCTATAAACAAAAGAAATAAACTTGTTATGTTAAATCTTGTTGGTTTCATTTTTGTCTATTTTAAATTATAAAATATAATAATTAAATACTATTAGGATTATTTCCCTTAACTACAATTTATAGTTCAACTGGTATGTGTATATTTTTTTTAAACTATATTATTAAGATAATAATAATATTTTTATTATGTAGCATTTTTAATGAATGTCGCAAAAAGGTATTACCTCTTGGATTGTCCTAAGTTATTTTATAAACCTGATATTATCTATAGTTATTGTATTATCGGAATCCATTTCAATCACAATATTATGGACACCTTTAACTGAATGTGATAATTTGGTATTTACAGAAATCCATTCAGAGGTTTGTGGTACAGTTATTTTTGCAATCTCTTTGTTGGTTATGTCATCCAGTTTAATGTTGATACTTCCTTCTCTTTCTTCAGATAAAGCTCTTATTTGAACCGTTTTATATTTTCTTTTTCCAAAATCTACTGCATTGTATTGAATCCATGCATTTTTATCTGCAAAAATTGTTTTCCATCCTTTAAACGTGTTAACTGTGTCAATTAATTCAATACTTACCCCTTTTTCACTAATATGGCTATACCTGTCTATTTCAATATCATCAGATGCATTTGTTAAACCGGCTCCTCGTAATGTAGGTATAACTTTTTGAATGGTACCATCTTTGTTAAAGAACAAACTATCCATACGAACAGACCTGTTTTTATCAAAATTCGGGGAGTAGTCGTTGTGGTGGTAAAACAAATACCATTGATTTTTAAAGTTAATAACTGAATGGTGATTTGTCCAACAACCTGAAGGTGACTCATCCATAATAACACCAGTCATTTTAAAGGGTCCCATAGGGGTTTCTCCCATAGCATATTCCAGCCTTTCTGTATTGTTTTCAACATGAGGGAATGTAAGATAATAAATACCATTTCGTTCAAACGTATAAGGGCCTTCTTTTAACCCTCTTTCAGGCAGGTTGTCAATTGTAATTGGTTCTGAGTCCAATTCGAGCATGTTCTCTTTCAACTTAGCTACGAATATATTTCTTGCAGACCAATACAAATATGCCTGACCATCATTATCAATAAAAACGTTCGGATCAATTCCATTTACACCTTCTATGGGATTTGGTTGCGGGACGTAAGGGCCTTCCGGTTTGTTAGCAATAGCTACTCCAATTCGGAACCCCCTGCCATAAATCGAATCAATACCACCTGATGGAAAATAGAAATAATACTTTCCATTACGCTCAATACAGTCAGGGGCCCACATACTATATCCATTTGGATTGACCCAATCTACTTTGTTTTGACTAACAATGACACCATGATCAGTCCATTCGGTGAGGTTTTCTGATGAAAATACATGGTAGTCTTCCATACAAAACCAATCTTGTCTTCCCTTTCCCTGATTTGCTATATCATGGGATGGAAATACATA
>JBNLCS010000042.1:0-1825 GCA_050303935.1 Bacteroidales bacterium | reverse complement strand
CAACAATAACAACAGGGGCTGTATTGTCCCAGTTATTTTTAAACCAGACTAGGTTAATTGCCGGATAAAACCAATATAAAACCCTGCTAATGAAACCAAATAAACGGCTTTTCTTCTTGCCTTTTTTGATGGCCCTTTTGTCAAAATAGGCCTTAAAGGGCTTAATGATATAAGACAAGTAAAAATATAAAAGAAATACAAGTACAAATTCCCAAAAGTTTTTGTTTAAGTAGAAATAAATAAAATATACCAGGAAAACGAGCAATGGTATTTGCCAAACCAGGAAACCGAGCGTGTTGAACCGTAGTTTTTGTCCAACAAGTTTAAATTGTTGTGAAAATCTTTTCCCATATTTCCACTCCCGTTTGAAACGTTTTTCCCGATCGTAAATTTTAACAAGGTTTTGCAGGGTAATTGTTATTTTTTCGTTTTGATGAATCATGTCTGAGCGTGCAATGCGCAAACTGTTCAATACAAGATATGTAACCGCTGGTATAAGTATAATTAATAAGAGAATGAAAATAATTTGATAAAGCAACCGTTCCACTCTTAGAATAATCAAGGTGCCAAGCAATAGCAACACAGCTATTTGAATAATCCATATTTTTGGCTTTAACCCGGTTAACCAACTAAGGGAACGCCGTAAAGCCGAATAAAACGTAGGAATAAAAACAAGTGTTAAAATAGTACTAAACGTAAGCCCACCTATTACGGTTATGGCAAACGGGGCACCAATTCTTCCCAGATATTGTGATTTGCCCATTGCAAGTGGCAGCATGGCTATTACTGTTGTAATGGCTGTAATAAAGATTGGCCGCACCCTGGAAATCCCGGCTGTTATAATGGCCCTGTACTCACCATATCCCCTGCTTTTTAATAAGTTAATATAATCGATTAAAATAATCCCATTGTTTACAACGATACCCAGCAAAATCAACATCCCCATAATAACATTGGTATTGGTTATCTGGTTTCCGGTTATTTTAACGGCTATAAATGCCCCCATAAATGCCAATGGAATGGTAAACATTATAATAAAAGGGGCAAGAAATGATTCAAAAATTGATGCAAGTATCATGTAGATTAATAGCAAAGCAATAAATATCAGGGGCCTGAATTGATCAAAAATGTTTGTCTCCTTAACAAATTCAATAGCGATACCCCCCGGCAGGGTTGATTTTGAAATAAGATTTTCTACCTCTTCACGCGCATTTTCCAATAAACTCTTTGATTTTGTTATCTCACTTTTGTATGAAAATGTCACTTCAATCTGTTTTTCCCGGTTTACCCTGTATATCTCGCCAATACCCCAGGAATATACCATTCCGCTTATCTCCTCCAACTCAAAAGATGCTCCGTTTGCGTTGTTAACAGGTAGTTTTTTTAGTTCTTCAAGGTTTTTCCCGGGTTTATCAACCGTGTCGTTATCTGTTTTAATAATAATATTAAATTCATCGTTTTCGGTTTTAAGAGATCCCCCAGAGTTCACTTGTCTCGAAAAGGTTGATAGTTCGGCAAGTACATTATTAAGAGGGATTCCATATTCTGAAATAAAATTTTGGTTAAAATACAGGTTTAATTGTGGTTGATAATAATTGCCTGATAAATTTGCCGAACGCACCGATTCTATTTCCCGTAACTGGTCACGCAGCGTATATGCTACATTATTCATCAATTGAAAATCTTTTCCCTTGATGTTAATCCTTTCTATTTCTTCACCAACCCCAAGGAAACGCATAAGGCCCGTAAACCCCCTGTTTCCACCGCTTCCTCCACCACGGCCACCACCTCCACCGGTTATGCGGGGTTCATATGTGAGTTCGGC
>JBNLCS010000041.1:0-5768 GCA_050303935.1 Bacteroidales bacterium | reverse complement strand
AATGAACGATGCTTTAAACCGGGATTTAGTAAAAATATTTCAAAATTAATTTAGAATGCCTAAGTATTTGTTCATATTATTGGCTTTGATAGTACCTGTTAAATTTCAGTTAATTGGACAGGAAGTTGTTATTGATCAAGTTGTTGCAGTTGTTGGGGATAATGAAGTATTATTGTCGGATATAGAAAGCCAGTATCGGCAAATGATTGATCAGCGAGTTAGTTTTGATGGTGATGCGAAATGTCAAATCCTTGAAGAACTGTTGATACAAAAATTACTCCTTAACCAGGCACAAATTGATAGTATTGAAGTAAGTGATGTTGAAGTAGAAATGCAGTTAAACCAACGATTAGACAACTACATCAGAATGTTAGGAAGTGTTGAAGAACTTGAAGCCGCTTGGAATAAATCAATAGTACAGATAAAAGACGATTTTCGTGATGATTTGCGTGAAGTACTAATTACTAATCAAATGAGAACGGAAATATTGGGAGATACTAAAATTACACCGTCGGAAGTAAAAGAATTCTACCGTAAAGCAAATAAAGACAATTTACCTTTAATTGAGGGACAAATTGAATATTATCAAATTTTAAAATACCCTCCCGCCAGTGAGGAAGCGATCCTGGAAGTGCGTGAGCGTTTACTTGGATTAAGGGAACGTATATTAAATGGTGAGAGATTCTCTAAACTGGCTGCTTTATACTCAGAGGGTCCTTCTGCTCCTAAGGGTGGTGATATAGGTTTTATTTCTAGAGGTGATGTCGGAGTCGATCCTGCTTATTCTAAAGCTGCTTTCGCACTGCAGGAAGGGGCTGTTTCAAAAATAGTTGAAACGGCGTTTGGATATCATATTATTCAAATGATTGAAAGAAAGGGGGACTTGGCCAGAACAAGGCATATTATTTTAAAACCCAAAGTATCGCTTGAAAATGCAGCAAAAGCAAGAACTAAGTTAGATAGTGTGGCTGCTTTAATAAGAAATGACTCTTTAACTTTTCAACAGGCTGCAGTGAAATTTTCTGATGACGAAAATACGCGTATGAATGGAGGGCAAGTGGTTAACCCGATGACCAGGAATGCATTGTTTGAAATTAAGGACCTCCCCCAGATAGATTACATGACATTAAAAAACCTTAAACCCGGTGAAATCTCAGAACCTTTTGAAACCAGGGATGAAAGATCGCAAAAAGTTGTTTATAAGTTGGTAATGCTTAAACAGCAAATTGAACCGCATAAGGCAAACCTGGATTACGATTTTCCTTTGCTTTCTCAGATGGCCATACAAAAAAAACAAGAGAAAGTGATGTATGAGTGGTTGGAAGAAAAACAAAAGTCAACCTATATTCGCGTTAATGGTTCGTTTAAAAATTGTGATTTTCGGTTAAAAGGATGGGTAAAATAAAACATAACCTTCTTTTCATTCCATTTGTATTATTGGTATTTTTTTCTTCTTTTTCTGTTTTAAATTCACAACAGGTTAAGGAAATATACATCCAAAATGCTGATAGTGCAGCTTCTGGTTACTTTATGGAAAACAACCCCAACCGTTGGCTTGGAAATGTTGAAATTTTAATTAACGAGGCACTATTGACCTGTGACAGCGCCCATTATTTTCCTGATCAACGTCTTGTGGATGCTTATGGACATGTTCATATTAACAGGGGGGATACATTGCAACTATGGGGTGACTTCATGCAATACAGTGAGATTGATAGCATTATCAAGGTAAGGCATAATGTGGTTTTGGTGGATAAAGATACTCGACTGCTTACCCAGGCATTGAATTATAACATGATTTCAGATGTTGGGTTTTATCCTGTAAAAGGACAAATATTTAACGGTAATAATGAATTGACCAGCCGTAAGGGGGCGTTTTATACAAATATTGATATCGCTTTGTTTCACGACAGTGTGGTAATTCATACCCCTGATTATACCATATACAGTGATTCTTTGAAATATAATACCGAAAATAAAATTGCCTATTTTTTGGATTCAACACATATCATTAATGAAGAAAACCATATTAAATGTGAACGGGGCTGGTATAATACCCATGATGGAATATTTGTAATAAACAAAAATGCTTATTTGGAAAATAATGGTAGAATTTTAGAAGGGGATAGTGTTTTTTATGATGAAAATACCGAATTTGGAATAGCACGTTCAAATGTTACTATAAGAGATACCACAAGGAATGTTTTGCTGAAAGGTAATTATGCAGAGTATTATAAAGAGCCGGAAAAGGCTATGGTTACCGATAGTGCTGTAATGGTACAAATATTAGATGGTGATTCACTCTTTTTGCATGCCGATACATTAAGGCTAAGGGTGGATACTTCAGGAAATAAAGGAATGATAGCTTATTACCATGTCAAATATTTCAAATCGAATTTGCAGGGGATGTGTGATTCCGTGTTTTATTCAACAAACGATTCCGTTATTCAGTTTCATGGTGAACCTGTTATTTGGTCAGGTGAAAACCAGATTACAGCTAATTACATGGAAATATTCATGAAAAATGGTGCCATGGACCATATGAATATGGTTGGATTAGCGTTACTGGTTTCACAGGATGATACTTCCAACTATAACCAGGTAAAAGGCAAGAATATGATTGGGTATTTTAAAGAGAATGAGTTAAGTTTAATTGATGTTAGGGGTAATGGGCAATCGGTTTATTTTTTAAAAGATGAAGAACAATACATAGGTGTAAACGTGAGTGTATGCTCAAATATGCAAATTTTTGTTAAAGAAAGAAAACCATTTGTTATAAAAAACAGGGTAAAGCCGGAGGCAACGCTTTTTCCTCTTGAACAAGCACCTAAAGATAAGCTTATATTAGAACATTTTAGCTGGCTTGTGGAATACAGGCCAATGGAAAAAAGGGATATATTCACTTGGAATAAGAAAGAGGGACCTTAGTCCCTCTTTTTCAATATTCGTCTTCATTAAAAAAGAAATCATCTTTACTTGGATAATCCGGCCAGATATCTTCAATGCTTTCATAAATTTCACCGTCATCTTCTATTTCCTGAAGATTTTCGATTACTTCCAGCGGCGCACCAGAACGAATCGCATAATCAATAAGTTCATCTTTGGCTGCCGGCCAGGGTGCATCCTCTAGTTTAGAGGCTAATTCAAGTGTCCAGTACATATGTCTAACTATTTAAACCTAATTTAAATAAGCGTAATTTTCTGCAAATATAAAAAAATATCAACATAAAAAAACCCAATTCAATATTTCCATTCAATTTCATCTATGCCTTTATCATAAAGAATTCTACGCGACAATACAAATAAATAATCAGATAACCGGTTTATATATTTTTTCAACATATCATCAACAATGTAATTTTCATTCATAGCTGAGATGACCCTTTCAGCCCTGCGGCATACATTTCTGGCAACATGGCAGTGGGCAGATGCTATATCGCCACCAGGTATAATAAACGATTTTAACGTTGGTATCGTCTTATCAATCTTGTCTATTTCTCTTTCTAATTCATCAATATGTATATCGTTCACTTGTGGCAACTGCATAGAGTTTTTTTCATTGTCTGATGCTAACAGAGCTGCGCAGTTCATTAATATATGTTGGGTTTTCAATAAAAAAGACCTGTGTTTGTTTTCTATTCCACTTTCTTTTAAAACCGCAATGCACGCAATAAGTTCGTCTATAGTGCCGTAGGCTTCTATTCGAAAATGGTGTTTTACAACCCTTTTTCCACCAATTAATGAGGTTTCCCCTTTGTCTCCCAGTTTCGTGTAGATTTTCATTTAACTTGTTTTACATATGAATATAATAACTACCAATATTTGCTTCGCCTTTTTCTACATAACCTAAATAAAACATATCAACGCTCGTTCCAACTCCAGGGTATATTTTAATTTTTTCCCAGGCATGTTTCATTTCTCTTGACCAGTTAATATCATCAATTATTATAACTGAACCTTCAACACAATGTTTCATACAAAGTTCAAAATATTTTAGAGTGGCTTCAAATTTATGGTTACCATCAATAAATAGTACAGTTTTACCCTTTAATCCTGATAGCAATGGTTCCAGTGAATCATCAAAAATTTTATTAATAAACTTTATATTTTTTTTATTCAGGCTGTTAAAAAATTGAATTGCAAATTGTTGAACTTCAATATTTCCTTCAATGGAGAAAACGTGGGCGTTTTTATTTCCAGCATGTAGATAAAAAGTGCCAATCCCCAGAGAAGTACCCAATTCAACAATATTTACAGGTTGATAATATTTGATTAATTTGTGTAAAACCTTTCCTTTAGCAGGGCTTGTACCGGCTACACGGGCTATTTTTCGTATCGTTGATTTCTTTTTTTTTATGATCCTGCTAATTTCTCCAATAAAATTTACAGAGACAATTTCTTTATTTTTGAGTAAATCTTTTCGATACGTATTTATTTCATGAAAATCCTTATTTTTAAGACTTTCGTTTTTCAAAAAAGATTTTATTTTTTTGTAATAACAGGCATTTTCTTGGAATAAGTATTGTTTAATAAGACAGAATAAAAAATATATGTATCTGTAAACCATTAAATATTTGTTGTGGAGAATAAACTCGATCAAAATATACAATTTTTATCTGGGGTTGGCCCCAAGAAAGCGGAAATATTATCAAATGAAATCGGAATCATATCATTCAATGATATTTTACGGTATTTTCCATACAGATATGTTGATAGATCAAGAATATATGCTATTAGAGAAGTGAATTCCGATTCAGCATACATTCAATTAAAGGGTACAATCACTAAATTCTCTTTTGAAGGTAAAAAACCTCGACAACGTTTGGTGGCAAACTTTACTGATGGCACTGGTTTTATAGAGCTAGTTTGGTTTAAGGGGGTAAAGTGGGTGAGAGAGAGCCTTGTTTTAAACAAGGAATATATTGTTTTTGGTAAACCTTCTTTTTTTAACAGGCGGTTAAATATTGCACATCCTGATATTGAAATACCTGATGATGAGCGAAAAGTTAAGTCCCCTTTTCAGCCCATGTACAATACAACCGAAAAAATGAAGAATGCCTATTTGAATTCAAGGGCTATTCAAAAAATTATTCTTAATTTGTTTAAAAGTATAAAACCTGAGGACTGTTACGAAACTTTGCCGGCATACATTCTTCAAAAATTTAATTTACCCAAACTTTACGATGCACTTAAAACCATTCACTTCCCATCGAGCCAGGACTCATTAAAAATGGCCAGGTTCAGGTTTAAATTTGAAGAACTGTTTTATATTCAGTTAGGGTTACTTCGAATTAACTTAAATAGAAAAAGGAATTTTGAAGGATTTGAATTTAACCATGTTGGAGGTCATTTCAATAATTTTTATAATACGAATTTAAAGTTTGAACTTACCGGGGCGCAAAAAAGGGTAATCAAAGAGATTAGAAAAGACATGGGGTCTGGTAAACAAATGAACCGGTTGTTACAGGGCGATGTTGGTAGCGGTAAAACATTGGTAGCCTTAATGTGTATGTTGATAGCGCTTGATAATGGTTACCAGTCGGCAATAATGGCCCCGACAGAAATACTCGCTAATCAACATTATGAAACAATATGTGAATTTTTGAAAGGATTGAATATAAATATTTCCCTTTTAACTGGTTCTACGCGCAAATCGGAAAGAAATACAATACACGCATCTTTGCTCAATGGCAGTTTACATATATTAATTGGTACCCATGCCCTTATTGAAGAAACGGTACAGTTCAAAGATTTGGGATTTGTTGTTA
>JBNLCS010000040.1:0-5585 GCA_050303935.1 Bacteroidales bacterium | reverse complement strand
ACCGCTTTTAACAGTAATATGGCTAATTTTAAAAGCCAAAAATAAATTAGACTATGGCAGAATTAGTAATATAATAAAGTTTGTTATGATCTTAGGTATATTATATTCTTTGCTAATCGAATATTTAATCGCCAAAAACATGTCTGTTTAATGTTTCCCGGATATTTTGATGATAACAAGCACCTACTTTTATTGGGTTCCAAATCCCCCAGAAGAAGGAATCTGTTACGAGAAGTTGGTTTGAAATATGAGGTACTACCTGTTGTTGAAGTAGATGAATCATTTCCCCCTGCTTTAGAGCACCTGGAAGTACCGGTATTTTTATCAAAAATAAAAGCTGATGCGTATAAACAATATCTCAGGAAAGATGCCATTTTAATAACAGCCGATACAATTGTCAGCTTAAACAATGAAATACTTGGTAAACCCAAGGACTTAGCCGATGCAAAATTAATACTTAGGAAATTATCCGGTAATTGCCACCAGGTTATTTCCGGAGTATGTTTAACAAGTTTAACTAAACAAAAATGGTTTCATGCGGTAACAAATGTATATTTCAAGCAGCTAACCGAAAATGAAATCGAGTATTACATTGAAAAATACAAACCATTAGATAAAGCTGGTGGGTACGGGATACAAGAATGGATAGGATACATTGGCGTGGAGAAAATTGAAGGGTCCTTCTATAATGTTATGGGATTACCTGTACAAAAATTATATACTGAGTTACTAAATTTTTGAAAATTAAATGTTTTCTTTTATCTTTAGTAATGTGCAACACTGAATAGTTGGGGATAATAGAAGATTTATTTAATAATTTTATTCTTATGTAACCAGTTTTGGTAATGGAAAACGAATTAGGATTTATACAAAGTCTGCTTTCGGAAGAGTTTGTCGATGAAGGTTTTCCATTAATCTACAAAGGTGAATTCAACCACCAGATCATGAAATTATTCACTTACATGGCCGAGAAAAAAATAATGAGCAGCCAAAAAGAAGATATTGTTAGGAAAAAGGTTTTTCATGTAATGGTTGAATGTCTTCAAAATATTACCAAACATTCAGAAAAAACAGATGAAGACGGCAAAAAAATAGGCTATGGCATGTGCATGATTGGTGAAAAAAAAGAATATCACTTTGTTGTAACGGGAAATAAAGTAAAAAATGAAAATGTAAAAGACCTTAAAGACAGGATAGAATTTTTAAACCAAAAAACAAAAGAAGAACTTGATGAACTCCATAAAAAACAGATGAAGGAAGGACGAATATCTGATAAAGGGGGTGCTGGTCTTGGTTTAATAGACATTATTAGAAAAACAGGACAAAAAATTATATATGATTTTGTGCCTTTGGATTCAAACAATCATTATTTTATTATGGAAATAAGGGTGATGGGATAACCAAGATACCATTGAATTTGGTTAAATAAAATCATACTACATGATCCAATTAAGTATTGATCCCAGCCCTATGCCTTTTCAATTTTTCTCCACTAAAAATCCAAATGCGAATTAAGGATAGGTATAAACGAATTTAACCGTATATTTGTGTCCCGAACATACAAGCTGACAACACTATGAGTGTAGAAAGATTTGGAGTATCCCTTGAAAAAGAACTATTGCAAGAATTGGATGAATTTGTTGCTGAAAATAAATTCCCAAATCGTTCGCAAGCTATACGGTTTTTAATCGAAAAAAACATAATCGAAAAAAAATGGCAGTGCAATAACGAAGTAACCGGGGCTATAGTATTGGTGTACGACCACCACAAAAGGGATATAAGTAATTTATCAACCAGTATACAGCATGACTATCACCATGTTATTATATCAACACAGCATATTCACCTTAACCATAACAAATGCCTGGAAACCATTGCTGTAAAAGGGGAAGCCCGAGTATTAACAGAATTATCTGATAAGTTAATAACCCTAAAAGGGGTAAAACATGGGAAACTGGTAATGACCAGGACTGAATAAAAAATTGTTGTAAAAACTCAAACATGACTTCAAGTCAAATGCAGTGATACTAATGATGGCGGATATAGTACTAAACATTTGTCAAATGGTTCGCACCATTCTGTACAACTTATTGTTTTAACCCGAAAAATTCACTCATTTGGGTGAAGTATGAAACTAGATGAGATGATTTACTTTATCGAATCCGTAAGGAATACATTTTTTTATAATTATTGCTTGCGGATTTTGGGTTGTAAATGATAACCTCATTTTTAATAACAATTTTGGTTTTTTGTTTTAAATATTATTATATTTCGATTAAAATATATTTGGTATTCTGAAACAAATACAGGTAAAGACTGTATACAGGAAATATAATAATAAAATATGGATGATTTAATTATTAAAGCAACACCTGAAACACCATTTATTAGATTTATTCCTGAAAAAAACATCTTTGAAATATCAGGGTTCTCTTTACCTGAAAATGTAATGACTTTTTATAAACCTGTTGTAGAATATCTAGAAGAATATTTTAAATCACCCAACAATGAAACAATATTTACTTTTAAAATAAAGTATTTTAATACCGCAAGCTCTAAGATGCTTACCCGGATTTTTCTGAAACTTGAAGAAATGAATGATAAAGGAAAAATAGTTTCTGTAAAATGGTATTACAACGAAGAAGACGAAGAAATGCAAGAAGCTGGTGAAGAGTTCAGGGAAATCATTAATCTACCGATTGAAATAATTCCCGAGTAATTTTATTATTTTTGTTCCCTAAGTAAGATTTTAAGTATTATATCGTTGAACCTTTTTGATAAATTAGAAAGGTTATTGAGGAATTTAATGTGAACCATTCTCCAATAATTGATATTAAACATACTAAAATCATGGAAGCATTTATTGCATAAAACATAAACATTTTAGTAAAAATGGATGACTAATAAAACTTTTAAGATATTTTTAAGCAAATGAACAAAGAATTAATTTTTTTGATACTTCTGGCTTTTATTTTTTTTTCATTTTTATATCTTTTTCCAGTAATGTATTGGTTGATGGCAAGAAGCTCCGGGGTAAAAATATCCTTGTCGCGATTATTCATCATGCGTATTAAACGAGTTTCAGTAAAGAAAATTATTAACGCACTTATACTGGCCAAAAAGGGAGAACTAAACATTGACCATACTATCCTTGAAAAACATCATTTAAAAGGCGGGGACGTTACCAATGTTGTAATGGGGTTAATTGCGGCCAATACTGCCAAAATATGCTTATCAGTAAACGAGGCCCTACAACAGGATCAAAATGGGATAAATGTATATGAAGAGATTAAAAAAATGGCCCAAAAAATAGGTAGATAAAATTATCCCAACAATGTCTTTAAAAAAATCTAATTGACATTTCGAATAAGTAAATCTAAACAATTCAGCAAAACTGAATTATAAGATTTTCTAATTCGGGATTAACCCCAGATTCAACCTTCCAGCCTTCACACTTGCCATTAGGCCGTTCCTCCTAATGACAAATCTGGGATTATATATATTGCACTTTTACTTCCTTCATATATTTATTTTCAAGCATTTCAGATAATCTTTTTACTACTGTTCTCCTTATTTCCAATTCAACCGGCAAACTAGGGTCCTGATGAGCTATATTGATACAAGTCCCAATAACAAAATAAATCTCATCACAATCCCTGATAAGTTTCACAACCTGATCAGCAGGCCCATCCCCCAGATCAAAACCCTGATTGTAAATATTTAAAATCTTTTCAACTTTATTTAATGTCAATATCCCTTCGGTCACCAGATCAACACCTTCCATTTGCGAAACCGGGGGTAATTCTTCGTCTATAAATTCAAAACTGTCAACTATTTCCGTATTCAACTCCCTGCCAATAATATCGGCAGTTGTTGCCCCCATAATTATCTTTCGGCCTTTAAATTTTTTAACCATTCCGGCCAACTCCTTATCTTTTTCCTTTTCATATGGAGGCCCGGTACACACCAGTAATTTTCTTGGTTCCCTTAAATAAAGACAGCCACAACTTGTGTCGTCCTTAGCTTTATAATTATCATTGCGATGTGCCCTGTTTATAATTCGCATAGCAATATTTGTAGCTGATATAAACGGTTCCCTTCTAACAATTCCCTCAGAAAATTCCTCCACAGCTTCCTGTCCCCAACCAAAAGGGTATTCACGCGAACCTAATCCCGACTGCGCAACACCATCGCTAAAAAAAATTATCCTGTCTTCTTTCTGGCACTTAAAAGATGTGGTACGTAACTCCTTCCCCTTATTTTTTTCAGTATCCAGTATAACGTTTGTCCATTTAGGATGAAAAGATTTTGCCCCCCGCAAAAAAACCGTACCGGGGTTATCATATTCCAGTACAGTTATTTTACCGTCACTTTCAACATCAATGATTGTAAAGGTTGAATAGCTCATTTTTCGTACATCGCACACGGGCAATGTGTTCATAATAATTTCCGCTATTTTTTTAACTTCCTTATGCTCCGTAGTAAAGTTTAATGCCATGGTAGCTGTTAAAGTAGCTAAAACATTTGCTTTAACACCATGTCCCATTCCATCAGATAAAACCACAATTGACCTGTTCTCTTCTTTTAGCTTTTTTGAAAGAAAAACGTCACCACAAATTCTCTCCCCATCGTGGTTTCTTCTTATGCAATCTATCTCTGTATAAAAATCTTCAGTCACAACAATGGTTATTTATCTGTTACTTTCTTTTCAATGTTCTTAAACGATTCAATTATTGAATTTAACATTCGTTCGGTTTCCGATGCCCCTTCACCTAACAAAAAACCAATTTTTTGGACCATTTCCAGGTTTTTATCAATTACATCTGTTACCCTGTGTATTACCTCCTCACGTTGTACAACAGGAACGTGCAAATCCCGGACTACTGCTCCAACAATTGCATTTGGTTTAATAGTAAATACAGATATGTTTAATAATTTATCTTCAAATTGCACATCTTTATTGGGTATATCCTCTCCTGAATTTAATACATAGTTAAACAGGTTATATATATTATATGGCAGTAAGGTTTTTATATCAGCACCTTTTAAACCCGGAATTACTTCGTTTATTTCAATTGCATCTTCTCCTAACATATTAATAAAAGTTTGATTACAATGAACAACTTTTAGGTTTTCTTCCAGAATTAATACCCCGGCCCGAAGTTTATGTAGCATCGTTGTAATTGTTTCGGTAGCCTCCTGTGCAGCATTCTTTTCTTTTTGGGCCTTTTTTTCTGATTTTTCCAATGCCTTTTGGGTATTTGCCAATTTTTCGTTTGTGGCTTTTAAAGCTTTGATATAATCTCGTTGGTTACTTTGCGAATAGGTTATACACATTTCAGGGGTTGTAAGTCCTTGCGCCACCGCAACTGCAAAATCATGACATGAGCTGTAGCCACATGAAGCACACCCCCTGTAACTTACACCTTCGGCAATTTTCATATTTTGTAATACCTGGTCAACCTTTTCAGGTTTTGGCATTGGCAACCGTTGATCATCATTCATAAAAGAACAAGAGAAATCAAGGTTTTCATATGTCTTGATTTCCTGGTCCCATTCATACCTGTAAAAATTTTTAATTCGTT
>JBNLCS010000039.1:0-2994 GCA_050303935.1 Bacteroidales bacterium | reverse complement strand
GCTATAATACTAAACAACAAAAACTTATGGTAATGAATTATTTCAAAACCTTTACTTTAAGCATACTATTATTATGTATAATTAAATTGGACCTAAGGGCACAAGGGCCTGCTGTAATTAAAATTGATACCGACCGCATCATTGACACAATTGATCCTAATATTTATGGAGCTTTTGTTGAACCTATCAGAACTGTGGTTTATGGTAACATTTACGACCCCGGATCTCCTCTAGCAGATGAAAACGGTTTCCGCAAAGATTTTATTGACCTGGTTAAAGAATTGAACATTCGCAATGTAAGATGGCCCGGAGGAAATTTTGTATCGGGGTATGACTGGAAAGATGGTATTGGGCCAAAGGATCAACGGCCAGCCAGAATGGACTTGGCATGGAATGAAATTGAAAGCAATCAGATGGGAACCGATGAATATGCCAAATTTTGTGGTCTTATTGGCGCAGAAAATTTTTTATGTATCAACGGAGGTACCGGAACACTTGACGATGCGCGTCACTGGGTAGAATATTGCAATGTTGAAAAAGGGACTTATTATTCTGATTTAAGAAGAAAATACGGTAATGAAAAACCTTTCAACGTGAAATACGTGGGATTGGGAAATGAAATTGACGGCCCATGGCAGATGGGACAAAAAAGTGCCGAAGATTATTGTAAGTTCGCATTGGAAGCTGGAAAACTTATCTCATTATTAGATAGAGATATAAAGCTTGTTGCATCAGGAGCTTCGCTCTACAGGCCCGACAATGAATGGATAGAATGGAACAATTACGTATTGGATCAAATGGTAGGAAAAATTGATTACCTTTCTGTTCATCGCTATGCAACTGAGGCATTACCGGGTGGTAGAAGTAATAATGTATTTTCTGACCGTATGTCGTTGGGCCTTGATATTGATGAAAAAATTGAAACCACACAGGCCCTCATTAAAAAAGCCATGATGAAATCCGGATCGGATCGTCCTGTTTATATTTCGTTTGACGAATATTCTGCCGGAAGAGGTGGTTTAAACGGATCCCTGTTACTTGCACAACACCTGAATTCATTTTTAAGACATGCCGACATAGTAAAAATGGCCAACATAACAATGATAACAAGTTTAGTTGGCAACTCCCCCGAAGGTGATTTTAAAAACTCATTGTTCCATACGTTTAACTTGTATTCAAATAATGCACTAGGTGTTTCATTGGATGTACACACCAATTGTGAGAAATACAACAACGAAATATTCAATAACATTCCTTATCTTGATGTTACTGCTGTTTTAAATAAACCGGCAAATAAAATAATAGTAAATGTTGTAAACAGGCACGAAACAAACGATATTGAAACCAATATTATTTTGCAGACGGGAAAGTACAGTAGCAAAGCAACCGCATATATCATTAATGCAAAAAGCATAGATGCAAAGAATACCAGAACGGAACAACCTATAGAAATAAAAACTGATCAAGTCAGTTTAAAGGGCAATACAATCAAATATTCATTCCCGGCCCATTCATTTACACAAATTGAAATAGTAACAAAATAGAAATTAATTTATTGGTCATATTAGGGTAATCTTTCCTAAAGTATTCTTAATACCAGATTATTAAAGTTTATTAAAAAAACTATTATAAACACTTAACTAATTATATTATGAAATTAACATTTCCAAAACTAATTATTTTTGTTCTTGGCTGTTTTGTTATAATGGCGTTCTTGCCAGGCAACCAAGGTGCAAGAAAACCAATTTACCTGAATACCTCCTATAGTTTTAAAGAAAGGGCTGCCGACCTGATATCCAGGATGACCCCTGAAGAAAAACAAAGCCAGTTAGGCAATACTATGCCACCAATTCCCCGGTTAGGGGTTAACCACTATGATTTCTGGGGTGAAGCCCTTCATGGGATCATGGGCAGGAACAATAATAGTGGCATGACCGCTACTTCATTTCCAAATAGTGTTGCTGTTGGTTCAACATGGGACCCGGATTTAATAAAACGAGAAACCAAAGTGATTTCTGATGAGGCACGAGGATTCAACCACGACCTCATTTTCACACTTACCTACTGGTCTCCTGTAATTGAGCCGGCGCGAGATCCCAGGTGGGGAAGGACAGCAGAAACGTTCGCCGAAGACCCATACCTGGTTTCAGAAATTGGAAAAGGTTTTATTCAGGGACTGATGGGGGATGACCCTCATTATCTAAAAGCCGTACCATGCGGGAAGCACTACCTGGCCAATAATACCGAATTTAACCGTCATACCGGTAGTGCCGATATGGATGACAGGGACATGCGGGAATATTACCTGTTGCCTTACAGGACATTGATAAGGGACCATAACCTTCCAGCTATCATGACGGCATACAGTGCGGTAAATGGTGTTCCCGTTTCGGCCAGTAAATATCTGGTTGATACAATTGCCAGAAAAACATACGGAATGGATGGGTATGTCACCGGGGATTGTGGTGCAATTAATGATATGGTAAGAGGGCACAACTATGCTAAAAACAATGAAGAAGCAACAGCAATGGGACTTATCTCAGGTGTTGATACCGACTGTGGGGGCGTTTATCAAAACCATGCTTTAAGAGCTTTGGAGCAAGGTCTCCTTACCCAGGGAGACATTGATAAAGCCCTTGTAAATATCTTTGCAATTAGAATGAGACTTGGTGAATTCGACCCACAGGAAATTGTCCCCTATGCAGGCATTAAACCCAGCATTATTAATGACCCGTCCCATAATGACCTTGCTATCGAGATAGCTACTAAAACACCCGTTCTATTAAAAAATATTGAAGTTGCAAATACGGGTAAAAAAGCATTGCCTATAAACCTGAAAAATATTAATAAAATTGCGGTATTGGGCCCTCAAGCCGATAAAGTTGAATTGGGTGACTATTCCGGTCAAGTTGAACCTCATCTAAGAATTTCTCCAGTAGAAGGAATCCGGAATTATATAAATGACCACAATTTAAAAACAGAAGTAGTAACCAA
>JBNLCS010000038.1:0-4238 GCA_050303935.1 Bacteroidales bacterium | reverse complement strand
ATATATCCGGTTTAAAAGTTGGTGAATATAGTGTTGAAATTGTTGATAAAAACGGTTGTACCCAAAATTTAACGGCTATTATAACCCAACCTGAATTACTAATAGCTCAGGTAGAAGATACCGAAGATGTTTTATGTAATGGTTTCCAAGAAGGAAGCATTGATATTTCTGTTAAAGGTGGGGTTACACCTTATATTTATAGTTGGAGTAATGGAAGTAACTTACAAGATGTAAAAAATATTGGGGCTGGTAATTACACTGTTCGAATAGAAGACGCCAACGGATGTACAAGGAACCTAAGTGCCACGATAAATCAGCCTGATTTACTTGTGGTTTCAATTTCAGAGATTGTTAACATTAAAGAATATGGGATCAGCAATGGAAGTATGAGCATTTCGGTTCAGGGTGGTGTTGAACCATACACCTACAGTTGGAGTAATGGGGCTACTTCTCAGAACATTTCTGATCTTGTAGCCGGTGAATATTCAGTAATTGTTCGTGATGCAAACGGATGCCGACAAGACTTAAATGCAAGCATTGAACAACCAAAGGAAATCATTCTTACAGTAGATACAATCCAGCATATCCGTTGTTACGGAGAAAGGACCGGTTCAGCGAGGGTAACAGCTCAGGGTGGTGTTCCCCCATATTCCTATAAATGGGATAATGGTGTATTGGGACAGGAATTAGTCAATGTTCCGGCCGGTGATTACATATTAACCGTAACAGATGTTAACCAGGTTTCCAGGGAACAGAAAATAACCATTGAACAACCCGGATTATTCGAACTCGAAATATCTGAGGTAAAAAATCCAAGTTGTTTTGAACTAAATAATGGTTTGATTAAAACAAATATAAGGGGAGGAACAACACCATATTCATTTGCTTGGAATACGGGATCAACCACTCAGGATATTAAAGGGCTCACATCGGGCAAATATTCAATTCAGGTTACGGATGCTAAAGGATGTGTTCTTGCAGACAGTACAGAATTGACCAAACCTACCCCACTCGTGGTTAACTTGTTAAATACCGAACACATTAAATGTTACGGTGAACACAAAGGTAGAGTAAATGTTGCCGTAAGGGGAGGAACTGAGCCCTATCAGTTTAGTTGGAGCCATGGTTCTAAAGAACAAAACCTTGTAGATGTTATGGCTGGAAATTATACCCTTAAGGTAGTTGATGCCAATCAATGTATACAAACAGTAAGTACCACAGTTCAGCAACCACCGGCATTGTTGGCACAATTTGCTGATATTAAAAATGTGCCATGTCAGGGTGAAAATACTGGAAGTATAAGTACTTCTGTAACAGGTGGTATGCCCCCGTATCAATACGCCTGGAGTACTGGTGACTCAACTGCATCCATTCAGAATTTATTTATAGGTAACTACCAAGTTGAAATTTCTGATTCAAATGGATGTGTTAGCAATTTATCTACACAGATTACCGAGCCGGTTAAGCTTACCGGATCTGTACTAAATGTTAATAATATAAGCTGTTTTGGTGCCAATGAAGGAAGTATTGCCATTGATGTAAAAGGAGGTAGCCCCCCATATAAATATGGTTGGAGCAACGGAAGTAGTGAACAAAACCTAACAAGTATACCGGCAGGTGCCTATAGTGTTAAGGTTATAGATGAACAGGGCTGTGAAATTTCGTTGCAGGCGCAGGTTGAACAACCTACACAATTGGTGTTGGCACTGGCTAATGTTGAAAATATCAACTGTTTTGGTGAAAATACCGGGTCAATAGACGTTACAGTCAACGGAGGGGTTGAACCGTATTCATATTCATGGAGTAATGGTGATGTTACTCAGGATTTACAGCGTATACCCGCGGGTGAATACACGTTAAAAGTAAGGGATTCGGAAGGTTGTTTAACCGACATAACCACCAATATTGAACAACCTGATCCTCTTGTGGTAAGCAATACATCTATTTCTGACCTTAAATGTAGCAATAATAATGAGGGGGCTATAACGGTTTCGGTAACTGGAGGTGTTGAACCCTATGTTTATGAGTGGAGCAATGGTATGACCACACGAGATATTCAAAGTGTTGAAGCAGGTAAATATGAATTGGTTGTTACTGATGCCAATGGTTGTTCCAATACTTCAGTAACCGAAATTATGGAACCTCCTGTACTCACAAAAACAATTGACGCAGTTTCGCACATCAGGTGTTTTGGTGAGAGCAACGGGTCGGTTAACATTTCAGTTTCTGGGGGTATTGCTCCGTATACATACCAATGGAGCAATGGTCATACAACACAAGACCTTTTAAATGTTGCTGCAGGTAGTTATTCGGTTTTAATAAAAGAGGGAAATGGGTGTGAATCAACGTTAAGTGTTGAAATAACAGAACCAACTCCATTTATTTCTGAATTAATTAATGTTCAACACAATATATGTTACGGTGACGAAAAAGGTAGTATACAAATTAGCGCAGAAGGAGGAACAACACCATATTCATTTATATGGAATAATGGTTCTAAAGAACAAAACCTCAATGATATAAAATCAGGTGAATATTCAGTACTGGTTTCCGATGCTAATGGATGTAACCATACAATAAAAACAACGGTTGAAGAACCTCCGCGACTTGTTTTAACAATCGATTCTGCCAGAAATGTTAAATGTTGTGGTGATACAAGTGGGGCCATATTTATTACAGTTAGAGGAGGTGTGCCACCTTATGAATATTTATGGAGCCATGGTGCTACTACCCAGGATATAACCGGACTTGCTGAAGGCCAGTATACTGTTGAAGTAACAGATAAAAACGGATGTTTGGTAAATACCCCGGAAGAAGGGGCTACCATTTACGAAAAAATCATTTCTCAGGGTAAATTTATTTCCAGGGATATATTGTTTGACGTAGGTCAAGCCACAATTAAAGAAGCATCGTTTATTGAAATTAGCCGGATAGCTTCATTTATGAAAGAACATCCTCAGATAAGGTTCAGTATTGAGGGGCATACCGATAGTCAAGGTGATGAAACAGCAAACCAAAAACTATCTGAGCGCAGGGCAGAAGCTATTAAAGAGAGCCTTGTTAAATTCGGAATTTCAGCTTCACGATTGGAAACTGTAGGTAAAGGAGAAACAGAGCCGGTTGATACAAATTCAACAGAAGAAGGCAGGGCCAATAACCGCAGGGTAGAATTTATTCCATTATAATAGACACTTATTTAATGGTAAATTAAGTACTCAAGAAACCGGATAAAAAGTGGTTTATCCTCTTTTTATCCAGTTTCTTTAAAAATAAAAAATCATTAATTCTATTGATCAAACTTTATAATTACACATTAAAAATATGCAGAATATTTCGTATATTTATTAAAAGCATAGTATGAAAATTGTTGAGGATTTTAAGCATTTTATTGGTAAAAGAGCTATCAATAAAAAAGTTGCCAGGACAAAAAGGGTAGTTAAAGTTTGTAATTTAAACAACGCAAAAACCATAGGAATTATTTTTAACGCAAATCATATAATTTCATATGAAATTATTAAAGATTTTACGAAACATTTGTCTGAAAAAGGTATTGATTATAATGCGCTGGGATATGTGAATGATAAAGAATTAATTGATCATTATTTATATAGAAAAGGATTTGATTTTATAACAAAAGCACAATTAAACTGGTATTATAAACCTTCGGGCAGTGTTGTTGACGATTTTGTTAAAAAACCATTTGATATATTAATTAGCCTGAGTTTGGAAAAATCATTTCCAATTGATTATATTGTAGCTGCTTCAAAGGCTAAATTTAAAGTAGGTAAATTAATAGAAAATGTAAGTTATACAGACCTTATGATAGACATGGAAAAAGAAAACCAGGTCATGCATAATTTACATGAAGAAATAAATATTGATTTAAAAGGTAGGGGAAATAACCAACGATTTGAATCAGAAATTCAACCGAAAGTAGAAACAGAAATACAACTTAACTTTTTAATTAATCAGATATTGCATTATCTGGATATGATTAATCCAGAAAAAAAAGTGGTTGTTTAATTTTCAAATAGAAGAATATCAGTTTCTAAATTTATACAGGTCTAATACGTATCATAATCTTGTAGATACAACAAGTTAAAGGTTCTCTAAATACGAATAATGCCAAAGTTAATTATTTTTATATATATTCGCATAGCATTATTGGAGTGAGTTGTTATATTTATTTATAATATTACTTTTTCAATTATTAGAAAAAATGATTTTTTTAATTGAAA
>JBNLCS010000037.1:0-1245 GCA_050303935.1 Bacteroidales bacterium | reverse complement strand
AATATAAAAATTGAATTATGAAAAAAAGGAACCTGATCAACACGATGTTAATTGTAATTTTATTTTGTTCATGTAGCAATAATAAACAAGGCACGGAGCTTGAAAATAGATTAAACTCTGTGCAACAAGAATTGGATCAATTGAAAAATGAAAAAGAAACAGAAGAAGCTAATAAAAAAATGGTAGCGGAGTTTTACCAGGCTTTGTTCGGGGATAAAAATATTGATATGATTGATAAATATATAGCTGAAGATTATATTCAACATAACCCTATACTTCCTGATGGAAGAAAACCCTTAAAAGACTGGGTAACGAATATATTTAAAGATGCCCCAAAGGAGCAGGTTGATATACATCATTTAAGTGCAGACAGTAACTTGGTTTATATCCATACCCGTGCTAAATTTGGGAATAAAATCTATTCGGTTATTGATATTTTCAGGGTTGAAGATGGTATCATACATGAACATTGGGATGTGATGCAGGAGGTTCCGGAGAAATCTGCTAACCCTCATCCTATGTTTTAGTATAATGACTAAAAGAGGCCGGCTTTCCATGAAAAGTTAAATGTTGTAGTAAGTTTTGTTCATACGTATAGAATGAGTTTGACCTTACGCAGTGTTCAAGATCATTCCTGCCACTTTTTTATCAATTGGAAAAGTGAACATTTCTTGATTTAGTTTGCCTTTTTTGATCCATCGGAATGAAAAATTTCCATTTTTTAAATCAAAATCAAAAGGTTTTTCAGCAATTTTAAATGCAGGTCTTGTAATAAACCGCGCTTTGTAATATATACTTATTAGTTGGTGATCTTTGAAGAAAAGTGCTTTTTGAAAATAATCAGTGGTATAAAAATGCTCAATAATTTCTATTTCCTGCCCAAATTCTTCTAGGGCCTCACGTTTTAAACAATCAATGGTCCCTTCACCAAATTTCAAACCTCCACCTGGAAATTTTGTCATTTTTACATTATTAAAATATTCATCGCTAATTAAAATCCCACCATTACCATTTTCAATAATGGCATATACCCTGATATTAAAATACTTTATTTTTTGATCTTTCATCCTGTTCCTTTGTTATAACGAAATAAATATCGAAATTGTAATAAATTATTTTCCAAACAAAATGTCTGAAGATTTAATAACAAAACTTAAGAATATTTTAAATACCTCCTTAAGTAATTCCGACAAAGTTGATTTAACAATTAAAACGGTAATTATTGTTTTAATAATACTTGCAATA
>JBNLCS010000036.1:0-6205 GCA_050303935.1 Bacteroidales bacterium | reverse complement strand
GGTGTATTGGATGGTGATCACTTTTGAAGGGTCTTCGAGGAGCAATTTAAACATTTCCCTAAGTTCATATTCTCCTTTACGTGTCAAACGGTCAATATCTTTACCGTTCATCATTTCTTCAGGTGAAAACCCTAGAATTTTTGAAACAGAGGGGCTAATGTAATTCAGGTTTTGGTTTTCATCGTAAATTGAAATGATTTCGGATGCATTTTCCAGTAACGAATTCAACCTGATCTGAGCATTCTCAACTGCTTGAATTTGTGCCTCGAGCTGTTCATTTGATTTCTTCAGTTCTTCTTGTGTAGCACGCATCTCTTCGGCATTTTGCCTGAGCTGTTCTTCATTTTCCTGCAATTCCTGGGTCATTTGCTGCGATTCTTTCAGCAATGTTTCTGTACGCTGGTTAATCCGAAGGTTGAACAGTGTCCTAGAGATGATTTCACCTAATTCGCGAAGGAAGCGTATGGTTAACTCCGGTATCTCTTCTTCAAGTGATGCAAATTCAATTACACCTTGTAGCTTTTCATCTGAAATTAACGGAACTATCAGGATGCTTTTAGGCTTTTTGTCTCCCAAAATACCCGAAGTAATAGTTATATAATCCTCTGGTATTTCGGTACGGTAAATTATATCCATTTCATAGGCGGCTTGTCCAATCAAACCTTGCCCCATTATAAATTCCTGGTTAATATATTTTTTACGGTTATACGCGTAAGCTGCTATATTAACCAGCTTGTTGTCCTCTTCTTCGTAAATATACAAGGCACCTTGTATAGCATTGATGTATTTGATCAGGTTAGCTATTACATCATATGAAAGTTCATCAATTTTGTTATGTATGCGTAGTATATCAGAAACTATATCTTTTCCTTGTGCAATCCAATTTTGGTCTGCTTCTTTTTTAGTATTGGCAACCAAATTGTCGCGCATAAGGAGCAATGACTTTCCTAAAACGTCATCCGCATCAGATACTTCAAATTCACTTTCAAAGTCACCTTCTCCAATTTGTTTGGCAAAATTGGCATTACGGTCAATGGTAATATTTTTCTGGCTTAATTCTTCTGTTATTTTTGCACTTTGTTTCTTATGGTACTTATCTATAAAGTACAGGGTAATTCCATATATGGCTGGCACGATATCAATTAACCAGTGGATTGGATTTTTGTATTCTATAAATAAAAAGAATAACACCAAGGTAATGCTGAGTGCTATACTTCCCCAAAGGATATATTTTATATTTACATTATTTATTTTGCTCTTTGCCATCCTTAGTTTTTTCTGTTCCTTTAACATAACTGTTTAAGGTGGTTGATACTTTTGTACCTAATTCCTTAAATATTTGAATTTGTTCATCACTAAACTTTTTAAACGAGGCAAGTTCAATGACTGCAATAGTATAATCTTCCTTAACAACAGGAATAAAAATTAAATACCTGGGATTGCTTTTTCCTAAACCTGACAAAACGTGTATATAATTATCCGGTATGTTTTCCATTAACAGAAAATTTTTATTACGTGCAGCCTGTCCGGGCAAGGTTTCTCCTACCTTAAAGGGGTCTGGTTTTTTATCGGCAAAATAGGCATAAAAAGAAACAGCGTAATACAAGTTATCAGAAAGGTTAAGTGAATGTAAAACTCCTTGGACAATATCAAATTCTTTTGATAGGTTAATTAAAAGGGTTTCTCCGTATTCTTCAATTTTCGGCAATTTATTTGGTACAATCCTGTTAAGTATCTCTTTGGTATCCAGGTTTGATTTAACTGATATTCTCTCTTCTACTTTTTGATCTTCGTTTTTATTCTTTTCATTACCATTTTTATCATCTTCTATAATTGATGTTTCAACTACCTGAATTTCTTCGTTAACTGTTAAATTAACAATTAACTGAACCAACGCTAGAAAAATTACAGCAAAAGTAAATGCAAATGTAATGGTTACCGACAGGTCTTTATTATCATAAACAAAGTGCCCTTTTAACCTTGCAAGGAGTATTGTCCCTAAAATAAGGAACAGAACAAAAAAGATAATATTTATTATTTTCTTACTTACGTTAAAAATCATATGTTTGATTTTAGTTGTAATATAAATTTAATAATTTGATCTACATCAAAAACATGATCAGCTTTAATTAATTTCAAGGTGGCTTCCGTCATTGTTTTTACTTCGCAATGCAAAGGGTCCTGGACTATTGTTAAACCTCCATGATCTTTTACCCGTTTCATACCGTAAGCACCGTCTTTATTAGCTCCTGACAAGATAATACCGATCAGTTTTTGTCGGTATGAATTAGCGGCAGTAATAAACGATAAATCAATTGAAGGCCGTGAATGGTTTACAACTTCCTCAGTTGATAAAGCAAATCGGTTTGCCAGTTCTATATACATATGATAATTTGCTGGTGCCAGGTAAGCCTTACCAGGCCGGATTTGTTCTTTATCATTTGGCTCAACAATAGGGATCCTTGATTTTAATGAAAGGGCTTCAACAAAACCAGAACGCACATGTTTTAACCGGTGCAGACAAAACATAATGGGTATTGGATAATTTTCAGGTATCACGCTTAATAATCTTGTGACCACCTGAAAACTACCGGCCGAACCTCCTATCATTATCGCTTTATACATTTTTCATCTTTTCTTAAAAACGCTTTCGGCGTGGTTAATAAATACAAAATCATTTAAAAACTGTCTTCCAAGAACTTCTTTATTGCCGATAATAAATATACCTCCATGTTTCAGGCAGGCCATCAATTTTTTGGTTATTTCATCTTGCAACGTTTGATTAAAATATACAAAATGGTTCCTGTAAAGTATCATATCCATTTGTCTTGGTAACGAATCGTTTTGTAGATTAATAACATTAAATTCAACGTTTTCAATAAGGGATACATCTCTTTTTGCTTTGTAATCATCAGTAGTGTAATATCCATTAAAATCACCGGTACCGTTAAATCTTTTGTAATTTTCTATGCTGGTTTCAATTTTTTTTATTGATGTGTCCCCGGTTTTTATTTTCTCGATATAACCATTTGTTAAACATGAAGCCTGTACGTTGACTTTATCAAGCAAATTAGATTCTTTTAACAGAATGCACAATGTAAAAAGTTCATCTCCTGAAACACAGTCGGGGAGCCAAATGTTATAATTGGCATCTAATCGCATAATTCCCGGAAGGTAACTATCCCGTATCCAGCGCCACAACGAAGGGTCCCTGAACATTTCAGTGGCTTGGACACCAAAATCGTTTATAAACCGGTTAAAATAATCTGGGGCAAGCTTAAGTTTATTAACTAAACCATCTGCATTTTTAAGATTATGTTGTGAAATAATTTTTTCGAACCTTCTTTTTAAAGAAGTAAGAGCATAGTTTGTCAGGTCAAAACCATGTTCTTCATGAATTGTTTTGACAATATTCCGGGTGTCAACTATTCCTATTTCAATTATCTCACTCATAATATGTTTATCTTACTCGTTGTCAGTGTTTGAACGATATCCTTCCCCTAACATAATTACTTTGTTAATTTCATTTTTTTCATTAAGTATCGGTTTAAATATGGTTTTTACCAATTTAGATTCCTCGCCAGAATAAAACTTTAAAACATTATTAAATGGATGTCCGTTAACAATATTTTCCCATATTCTTTCAAAGCTTTTTATATGTTCTTTTTCTAAAACTATATTAAAATTTGAACCGATCAGTTCTTTTCTAGCGCGGTTGGTAAATTTCTCGAAGTTTTCATTTACATCAGTTATTGTGCCGTTTACATTAATTTCACATTTCAAAAAGGCTACGTTAATTGCACTGTTTAAGTATAGTAAGTCATTGTTTTTGGTAAATAGTTCCCTTTCGGCTTTTTGGATATCTTTTTCTAATTGTACGGTTTCACTAATGTCTGTTGAAATACAAACTATTTTTAAAGGATTGCCACTCTTGTCAAAAATTGGAGTGTAGTTTTGTTTTAGCCAGATTTCATTTCCTCCAATTGATTCGTATTTCTGTATTTTTGTAACTGAATTACCTTCTTTCAGGTTATTCCAAAATGAGATATATTCCGGACTGTTTTTGTTCATAGCGGTGAGTTCACTGTGGTGCATTCCAATAACATGTTCTTTCTGGATTTCTAGTATAATCACCATCCGGTCATTCATTTCAATGATAGAACCATCCAAGTCGGTTTCAAAGTAATAAGTGGTAGAATTAATAGCGTGCAATATTCCAAACATCTCGCTTTCTTTTCGGGATGATTCTTCCTGGGTGGCCTGCAATTCTTCCATGTTTTGCCTCATCTCTTCTTCCTGTTCGGCCATTTCAACTGCTTGTTTTTGTGATTGCTCAAGAAGCATTTGTGTACGTTCGTTTATTTTGGCACTTGCCAGGGTAGACGCAATACTTTCTGCAAGTTTCTCAACAAACTCAAGAATATGCTGTTCAAACTGGTTAAACGATGCTATTTCAAGCACCCCTAATATTTCATTTTCAAGATTTAAAGGAACAATAAGTAACACTTTGGGCCTTTGATCACCAAGTCCAGATGTAATCCTGATGTAATCATCGGGTATTTCTGTCATGTAAATAGTTTGCTTTTCTTGTGCACAAGCACCGATCAAACCTTCACCTTGCAGTATTTTATCTTTTATAAACTTCTTTCTATCATAAGCAAAAGCTGAAGCCAGGTATAAATGGATGTTGTCTTTCTTTTCATCGTTATATAAATAGATACCTCCAAGTGATGCCTCAAGATATTTTACAAGGTTTTTTATTACACTGTCGCATAACATTTCGGTATTGTCGTTATTCATGCGCAGAATTTCACTGAATTTCGCAAGTCCCTCGTTTGCCCAGCGCCTTCTTTCATTTTCAATTTTATGTTTCTGATCATCCTTTGCAGCTTTCTTCAGGCTTTTTTGAAGTGTTAACAAAGCATTACCAAGCGTATCTTTTTCGCTTATACTTTTATATGATGTTTCCAAGTTACCTTTTCCAAGTTGGCTGGCAAATTCAGTTTTAAGTTTTAGGCTGTCTACTATTTTGTTTAATGATTGTCCCAGTTCGTATATTTCATCTTTGTTTTTTAATTCCGGGCTTTCTGGTAAAGCACCTTGAACAACTTTTTCAAGGTATTGTTTTAATTTGGCTACAGGTAAATTAAAAGAGCGAATGAGGTAGATTATATAAATGGCAAGTATACTTGTAATAATAAACATGATAATTAAAACACGGTCTGAAGTTTTGTTATTGTTTACAGGCACATATTTGTTTAGTTCCTCAGTTATTATTAAAAGGCTTGATAAAACGGTATTGCTTTTTGCTTCTAGAATTTGAAACAAGCCTGAATTATCATTAATCCCCAGGTTATCGTTTTTATCTTTTACAACCTGCATTCCAGATTGGATATCTGAAAATTTTTGAGAAAGCAGGTTCATATTTAAGTTTACGTTTGTATCAGCAAGGTTCGGGATATAAGAAATAATTTGGTCTGCCGCAGCATTTACCGATGCCATGCTTTTTGAAGAAAATGTTTTCCCAAAATCTTCAACTTTTTCTGTAAATTGTTTAACAAGTTCGTCCAATGTAAAATCATCAGCACGGTCTAGAATAAGGTTGATTTCATTATTTATGTTAAATACGTCTCCCATTTTTCCATGGGTTTGATATCCCCTGTCACGGATATTTATTAATAAAAGGTCAAAAGTATTGTGATATTCCCTTAACAGATCTTTTATTTTGAGGGCCCTTTCATACAACGATGTGTTATTTTTAGAATATTCACTGGAAATAAGATTACTTATTAATACTGAGTCCAGTTCCTGTAAGCTTCTGAAATTATTTAAAGATGGTGTTTTTTCTTTTTTGTAAAATGATACGTTGAATTGATCATTCTCAATTAAATTGGCAATTTCCTGATTTTGGCTGGCGATATTAATTTTAAGGGTATTAACATTTTTAAGTAAGTTAAAATTTTCTGTGATTTTTCCTATTGATGAATAGGTATACAAGGCGATGATAATACCTGTTAATATAACAGCTATTTCAAGTACAATTAGTTTATTATGTAAACTACTATATTTTGTTTTCATATTTTAAACTTTAGCCGAGGAAATCTTGCCCGGTCCTATGTTATTTTTTTAAATAAATTTGCCCCCTTTTCTCAAATTTTGATGCAAAAGGCCCCAGGATCGTCTCATGCAATCCTACGACCAAACA
>JBNLCS010000035.1:0-2356 GCA_050303935.1 Bacteroidales bacterium | reverse complement strand
CCAAAGACGAAGCCAAATTTGAATACAAATGGCAATGGGCTTACCAGGATAAGTTTAAAAATGCAGGGTTGACAGCGATTCTCGGTTGTGGGTTCGACCCTGGTGTAACAAGTATTTTTACCGCGTATGCGGCAAAACATTATTTTGATGAAATTCATTACCTGGATATAGTTGATTGTAACGCGGGTGACCACGGCAAGGCTTTTGCCACAAACTTTAACCCGGAAATTAATATCAGGGAGGTTACCCAGAAAGGAAAGTATTGGGAAAATGGTGCCTGGCAATTTACGGAGCCCCATGAAATACATAAACCGTTGAATTACCCGAACATTGGCCCCAAAGAATCATACCTTATTTATCATGAGGAACTGGAATCGCTGGTAAAAAACTTCCCGACACTTAAAAGGGCGCGTTTCTGGATGACATTCGGACAGGAATACCTCACCCACCTCAGGGTGATCCAAAATATAGGCATGGCCAGGATTGACCCGGTACTATATAAAGGTGTTGAAATAGTACCCATTCAGTTTTTAAAGGAGGTATTGCCCAATCCTGGTGATTTGGGAGAAAATTATACCGGTGAAACATCAATTGGGTGCAGGATACGGGGAATAAAAGATGGAAAAGAGAAGACATATTACGTGTATAATAATTGTAGCCACGAAGCAGCCTATAAAGAAACAGGGGCACAGGGTGTTAGCTATACAACCGGTGTGCCGGCCATGATTGGCGCTATGATGTATTTGAAAGGATTATGGAAAAAACCAGGTGTGTTTAACGTGGAAGAATTTGACCCTGATCCGTTTATGGAAATGTTAAATAAACACGGGTTGCCTTGGGTAGAACAATTTGATGTTGATTTGGAGCTATAGTATATGATCGATTTTTCCAATATCCCTTCACCCTGTTATGTGATTGAAGAAGATAAGCTGAGGAAAAACCTTCAGCTTATCAACCAAATAGGAGAGGGGGCAGGTGTTGAGTTTATCCTTGCTTTTAAGGGCTTTGCCATGTGGAAAACCTTTCCGGTAGTAAAAAAGTATGTTCGTGGCGCCACAGCCAGCTCACTTTTTGAAGCCAGGCTGGCTGCTGAAGAGATGGGCTGTAAACCGCATACATACGCGCCAGTATACCTGGAAAATGAAATTGAGGAAATTGCAGTAGTAAGCAGTCACCTAACCTTTAATTCTTTGCAGCAATTCAATAAATTCCACAATAAAGCAAAGGTTGCAAATCCGTCATTGTCGTTGGGTTTGAGGGTAAACCCGGGTTACTCGCCTGTTAAAACTGACCTTTATAACCCGGCATCGCCAGGCTCACGGTTGGGGATACACCCGGATATGCTTGGAGATAAATTACCGGATGAAATTGAAGGGTTACATTTTCATGCCCTTTGTGAAAGTAATTCTTATGACCTGGAAAAAGTGCTGGATAATTTTACAAATAGATATGAGAAATTCTTTCATCAGCTCAAGTGGGTGAATTTTGGTGGCGGGCATCTTGTTACGCAGAAGGATTATGATACGGACCACCTGGTTAAATTGCTGTTGCATTTTAAAAAGAAATACAAGTTGCATGTTATACTTGAGCCGGGTTCGGCTTTTGCCTGGCAAACCGGGTTTTTATTATCAACGGTTCAGGATATTGTTGAAAATGGCGGGGTTAAAACCGCAATTGTTGACGTGTCGTTTACTGCTCACATGCCGGACTGCCTGGAGATGCCCTACAAACCGGTTATCCGGGGCGCTATTGATGATGAAAAAGGGGGATTTGTTTACCGGATTGGCGGGGTAAGTTGCCTGGCCGGTGATTTTATGGGCAACTGGGCTTTTCAGAAAGAATTAAAACCAGGGGATACCATTATTTTTGAAGACATGATACATTACACCATGGTTAAAACAACCATGTTTAATGGTGTTGCCCACCCTTCAATTGGCATGGTTACCCGCGAAGGTAATTTTTCGTTATTTAAAAAGTTCGGGTATAAAGATTACAAGGATAGGTTAAGCTGAGAAATCTGACAGGTGGAGTGTATTTTTTTAACAATTAAATATGTATTTTTAACACCCCACCTGTCAGGTTTTAGGATTTTCAATTACTTTACCGGCTCATTGGTACCTTCTTCCGGTTCTCCAGCTGCATATTTGAATTGGACCCCATTTGTACGCATGATACGGCGGCGGTTAGGAGCTTCATGCCTGCTAGCAGTATATTTACAACTTAATTTATTTGTGAATGCAAGTAGGAAAAAGCACCGTATCCCCCTTGCCCTCTGAGCAGACAGATCCTCTAAATTTACAAGCATGTATTAAAAAAAATGTTGAACATTCCAAGTTTATTAGATTAAATGAATAAA
>JBNLCS010000034.1:0-3935 GCA_050303935.1 Bacteroidales bacterium | reverse complement strand
TGTGGGTACCATACCTCAGTTTATTAAAATGATTAGCTACATTACAAAGGGGCAGATTGTTTCGTTTGGTATAGCTATGATTATCATAGCCATACTTATGATGATTGTATTTGGCAGCGTGAAAACAGGTTTGATTGCCTTGATCCCAAACATTACGCCTGCACTTGTTATAGGTGGGATAATGGGGTTTGCCGGGATACCATTGGATTCGTCTACCGTATTAATAATGCCAATGATATTAGGTCTTGCTGTTGATGACACCATTCATTTTATAAACCATAGTAAGCTTGAATTTTTAAGGACACGTAATTACAGGGACAGTATCCTGAAATCAATCCGTTCTGTTGGTGTGGCATTGGTATACACTACACTGGTATTAAGTACAAATTTCCTTACTTACATGACATCAGAAGTTAAATTTTATTTCTTCCTGGGTATTTTGGCGGTGTCAGGAATGCTGTCTGCACTTCTTGCCGATTTCTTTATCACCCCGCTTTTATTTAAAAGGTTCAAAATATTTGGTAATGAGAATTCTATAAGTGAGGATTAAGTGAAAACAGAATTGGGGATAGTGGAAAATGCCATCCCCGGTTCTGTAAAAACCGGGTAATTAATACACACCCAACCGTGTAAAAACCACAATACACATTACGAAATAGTCGCAAAATAAATTGACAGCATGCCCTCTTTTATACAATACTGACTGTCAATAACTTTGAGTCGAAAAAAATTAGAAAAAAATCAGCTAAAATAGAAAAAATGCAAATCAAAAATATACAGAACAATAAAAGCAAGGATTGGAAAATAATTGATGAGATAAAAAAAGAAAAGCTTATCAAAAAATTTCCCAACTATCTGAAATCAAAAAGAAAAACATTGCTTACCCATTTCGGGGAAGAAAAAACCAATACAATATTATTTGAAGCGAATAAAGTTTATCCTGAAATAGTTGCATTGACCCCCACATTTAACACGCCAATGTATGATTCGCTAATTGTAATAGCAGGTAAAATGGCCGCTTTAAAAAAAGGTATGAGAGAAACCGGAATTACTATTGAAGAATTTGTTAAGTTTAACATAGAAAGCACCCGTTCATCAGCCAAAAAAATTCCATTGTTTATCAGAAAATTAGGGGGGAAGATTTATCTCAGCCGGATTATGCGTGGTTATCTGGACAAAGTGGCAAAAAGTGCTTCAGCAAATGGCTGGCCAACAAACCATATTTCAGGTTCAAAAAATGATGATTTCTCAATGATTGTAGAAACAAGAAATTGTCAGATGCTAGCCTTTTTAGATTCAGTTGGTGAAGGTGATATCAAACCATACTGTTCGTTTTTTGATTTTACATCTGCTGAAATGATGGGTATAGGTTTGAAACAGGAATCTACTATAGATAGCGGTGTATGTAAATATTGCTTCTATAAGAAGGGTAAAGTTGAATGGCCTGAGAATATCCAAAAAATATTGGCGGGATAAATGCGAAAGCCCTTTAACAATCATAAAAATTATAAACAGATGAAGAAATTAATATTACAAGGTTCATTTTACGAAATAGGCAAGCAGTACGGAAAACAATGTAAAAAGGAAATCAGGTCCTTTACAAAAATGTCATACATTATCTCATCACTGAGTAAAAAGCCAGGGTCGCAGCCGTTTAATCCAAATATGTGGCGCTTCATTCCAACCTTGCTCACCTATAAAAAGGAAAAGTCCAAATGGCAGGGATTGGCAAAGCAATATGAAAAAGAAATATTGAAATATCATCCGGATGCCATTGATTTTATGAAAGGAATAGCAGAGGGTGCTGAACTTCCTTATGTTGATGTGCTCGCACTTAATATATCAACAGAGAATGTCATTACATGTTCTGCATGGGGGGCTGCCGGCAACAGCACTTTGAGCAATGAGCCTCTGGTTGGGATGAATGCCGATGAAGAAACCATGGCGGGTAAATATTATCATTTTTTAGATATAAAGCCCAATAAAGGGTACCGATACAAAGTAACTGCAATTTCAGGCTGGGCAGGTTTTAACCATGGAATGAACGAAAAGGGCTTGTCTTGGGTGGGGACCTTATTATGGACAAAACCGGAAAGTCCAAAGACCTTACGGCCTCCCATGATGGTGCTTATGAAGGTTTTGAATACCTGTTCAACAGTAGAAGAGGTGAAAGCCTGGTTTGAATCGGTTCCCAACCATGAACTGGGAAGTGTATATTATATTGCCGATACGGAAAAGATAATGCATGTGGAATGCACCTATAAAAAAAGAGTGTACCGTATTATTGAAAATGGCAGTCAGGGAAATACAAATATTGTAACTTCTCCTGAACTTCAGCATTTGAATATGGGTGATTTGTTAAAGCAAAACTTAAATGCCAACACCCGGTCTATTCGAATGAAAAAATTACTTACCAGGTACGATGGAAAAATAGATGTGAATGTAATGCATTCAATAGCTTCCGACCACGGTGAAAAAGAAGATGGTACATATAATAAAAGCATCTGCCAGCATCCAAAGGGGGTAAAATACAATTACAAAACACTGGTTAACTTCATAGCACAACCGCGGGAAAAATGTTTTTGGATATACGAAGGTTGTCCTTGCAGGAATAAGGTAATGAAATATGATTTTAACGATTAGAAACAGCTTTTTATTCAAAAACAAACAAATACATACCGAAAATGAATAAGATAAGAAAAATGCCACCGGTGTGCTTAATCATTGCGATTGGCAGGTTGATCTCAGGAAGATTAAGATGCTCAGGCAAGCATAATGGAAGAAGTATATTTATGGAAAACGATAATTATTTTAAAGTTTTTCGTCAGATACATACTTATCCAACAACGTCTTGCCTGGGAAGCTGTGTGTTTATTGTACAATTTAAATTTACAAGGCTTTCCTTCCGGGGAAACAAATTGGCATCAATTATTCCCATGCTCATAATAGCCGGTTTTCCTGGTTTTCAGCAAAAAATATATGCCGTTAATAAAAACAGTGATTATTGGCAGGGAATGTATCAATGGCAATCTAAGAAACAGTTGGATGCATACAAAAAATCCCTTGTTTTCAGAATAATGAATAAAAGGGCTGTACCAGGATCTGTGAGGTCATTTGAAATATTGAACTACCGTATGGATGATTTTCTGAAAGCTATTGAGATTAATAGTAAATACAAAGTAGAGAAATTAAAAAGCAAGATATCATAAGGAATTGGTGAGATGGATCAACACCTAATGTTACAGGGTATTTAATCGCACCATTAAAAATTGTAAGAGATGAAAAAAAATCAAAAAATAAAAATTGTTATAACTTCAGTTATACTCATAATTTTTGCTCAGCAAGGCATATATTCACAATGGAAGCCAAAAACAATCACTATAACGTTTCTTTCTGAATCGGTTTCACTACCCTTCGGACAAATTGTTACCAGTCCGGTGCATCCGGGAATAAGTGTGGGTGCCGATTTATGGGTAAAAGAACAAACCCCATGGTACCGATCGTTGGGGGTTGAGGCCGGATATTATTATCACGAGCTTTATGAACATGCCATTATGCTTGATGCTGTCTATTGTTTTGGTTACACCTTTGGTTTTAAATTACGGATTAACCTGATTGGCAGTATGGGATACAAACATTCAATCCTTTCAGGGGAAACCTATTTTTTTGAGAATGGTGAATACAAAGCCAGGCAACATCCCGGTAAACCTCAATTTAACACCAAGATTGGCACCGGTTTAGCATACCCTGTTACTAATAGGATTAGTTTAACCGCTGATTATCTGGGTATGATTGCAATTCCGTATTCACCCGACCAGGGTATGCCTTTTGCCACGCATGCATTTCTTAGGGCCGGTGTGAAAATCAAACTTCAATAAAATGTATAACATATTATTAAAAGACAATAAAATGAAAACATATACTTTTTTAGCAAT